>CAIPFQ010000118.1 GCA_903864395.1 uncultured Chlamydiae bacterium
ACTCGACTTTGCAACTTTTTTGGGTTGGATGCCTCGGGAGATTTGTTCTCGGTGGCGTTATTTAAATCGGGCAGGGGTTAAAAACCCCTGCCCAATTTAAATAATCGCCCAGTTCGACCAAAGGTCGAACGTCCGAGGACAAATAGCCAAGACAGGCAGCCCACAAAAGATGTAAAGTCGAGTAAATCTCTTTTTTAATTAAAATCAAGGAGCCTTGTATGTCATACCCGATCCATTTAGACACAGCCAACATCTACAACAACTCTACTCACACCAATGAGGTCATACGAGAAAACCCAGCGCTCAATGAAATGGATCTCTCTCTTGAAGATGCGACAGGAGCCCTTGATAAGCTCTATAAAAAATCTGTGGGCGCAGGCCCTGCCGAAATGGCGATTCGACTCATTCACGAGATTGAAGAGAATGAGGGGAGAAAAATTCACGAAATCACCAAAGACTTGAAAAAGAAACTAGAAACAACAAACCTTTTGTTAAAACTACAGAGCGAATTCACTTCTTTGCCCGATCTCGATCGCCATAGGCCGAGCGAAAATATGAAAAAAATGCTCATAGAACTGAGAGATCAGGGCATTGAAATATGGGATGAAAATGCGGAGATAGTCAAAGAAAAGATTCCTGAAATCAAAGCACAGATTAATGCCCAAGTAGAGAAACTTCGCACTGAGCATCAAACGATTATGACAACAGACCTTCAACACAAAACCAATAGCATTCAAGCTTTTTTGAATATCGCCAGACAAATCGTCAATAGTTACGAGAGATCCATAGAAAACATTCTCAAAAGGATTCATTCCTAATGCAAGAGCTACAGAAAGTGCATACAATCCATAGAGCTTCCCCCACAAATACCGAATTTCTCTATTCTCGTGGTCTGTCTCATCATCGAGAAGGGCACTTAAAAGAGGCAATCCAAATTTTTAGTATTTTGTGTACGTATCGTCCCGTGGAGATTCGATTCTGGTTGTCGCTCAGCACCTCTCTCCAAGAAGCAAAACGTTATGAAGAAGCTCATCGCACATGGGGCGTCGCCGCAATTTTACAAGACAGCGATCCCTATCCTCACTTTCATATTGCAGAGTGTTGCTTATATCTTCACAACTTCACAGAAGCCTCCCAAGCTTTGGAGAAATCCTTAGCGAGAATAGAAGGCACCCACCCCTTGTTGGAAAAAATTGCGATGTTGAAAAAACAATGGAACGAGAAACAGTGTCTCTAAATCGCATTGAAGAAAGACATTCCCTTGAAGTGCAACCCCATCTAGGTTCTGTTGGTGCTGTACACCCCCCCGCTCCTCGTACACACGTTAGCACCCTTACAAAGCATCCGGCTTATCTTCTTGATATCGCTTATCTTCAAATAGAAACTGAAAAAACGATTGAAAACGAGATCCACATAGCAAAAAAAGATCTCGATCGATTGAGAAAAGAACTTCTCGATCTACAAAAAGAAAAAGAGGTCGCCTGTCGCAAACACGCGGAAGATTTAGCTGCTAAGAGCAGTTGGAATACTTTGAGTCTCATCGCGCAATACCTCGCTGGCAGTGCGTCCCTAGTGCTTGCCATTCCCCTTCTCTTCGCAGCCCCTTGGGCCGGCGCTCTGCTTCTTACCTCAGGAATCTTAGCTCTTACAAATCGAGTCATTCAAGACACTGTCGGAATGAAAACCATCGCAGCATGGTTTACAAAATCAGCTGAGCTGCAGCAAACGTATGCGCAACGCATTGAAGCAGGATTTCTCATCTTAAGCCTTGGCACGGGGCTTGCAGGGGGAATTGTAGGTCTTGCCTCGGGGCAGTGGTCGCTGCTCGCGTCCACCCAAACGATGATCAAAAAAGTGGCTCTGGCCATTCAGCTCTCTAGCACAGGGATTGGGATTATCTCAAAAATCGGGCAGATCGTGATCGACAAAAGACTCAATACTCTCGATATTCAAAAGGTTCTTCTCGATGACAAGACAGAAATCACCAAGAAAAGAATGGAACAAATCTCAAGCCAGCTGCAAGAGGCAATTACAGACAAAAGTTTAAACGACGACATAACACGCGGAATGTTAGCAAATCCCATTTAGGAGTTTTTTTATGATAAAGTCCATCCCCGAAACTACCATTGATAGTTCATATCAGGAGCCAAAGACAAAACGGCTTTCTGAGACCGAAGAATCGTTGTTCCTGCAAGAGCCCCAAGAGCCTCAAGAGCCTTTAGAGGATTTTCTCAAGGGCTTTACGCTCAAGAGAGGCTCTCTTGAAGATCCCATCGACACATCATCCATTCCCCCCATAAAAAAGCGTGTAAGCTATATTAAAGAGGTTCTTGGAATGGTGGCGCAGCAGTTCGCTTTAAGCAAAGAAATCTCCTCTGGCAAGCAGATCGCCTTAGAAAAAACACTCAGTGAATATCATCGTGGGAACACCAACACAGCAAGCTCCTATAAAGAGCTCGGGGCTTATAATATGAGTGCTGCCGTCACCTCCATTTTCGTTTCCGCCCTCGGGTTTATTCCCGCTTTTTCTTCTGAGACAGCGCAAGCGATTGTGAAAACATGCGCTGAGCAAACACCCAACATAGGATCCATGTTCAAAACAAAATGCGAGTCCGATATTTCTGCAGGACAGCAAGGGGCGTCGCTATTTATGGATCGCTATAGAAATGATATGTCGGATAAACAATCGGAAACACAGTCCAGACAAGAACAAGCCGCGCTTGCAAAATCAACGCTTGAAGCTTTGATTGCAGCAAGCAGAGCTTAAGTTGTTCTGTTGACCCGAAACTATTCTTTTTTTACAATGAGCCCAGACCCATAGGGTCTGGGATTCCTCTCGCGTCCCCATCGATAGTTTGAATTTTTTCGGTACCATGATTGCCCTGATAAAAAAACATTCATTTCATTTCCTGGAGCTCGTCGGAGAATATGTTTCTCTTATAGGCGATGTCATCACAGCTTCCATAAAAAAACCTCCTTCGTGGAGCTTAGTGCGGGAACAACTGTTCCATATTGGAGTCATGTCGGTCTCTGTCGTAGCCATCACTGGATTTACCACAGGGTTTGTTCTCGCGGCGCAATCCTTTTATCAGCTTGGAGAAAAAGGGCTCTCAGGAGTGACTGGCGTTCTTGTCGGCAAAGCCATGATCACGGAGCTAGGGCCCATTCTCACAGCCTTTATGGTGATAGGGCGCGTCGGCTCTTCTATGTGCGCAGAGCTCGGTTCCATGAGGGTTACAGAACAAATCGACGCTATGCGATCTATGGCCACAAATCCCAACGCATACCTCATCGCCCCTAGATTCATCGCTGGGATGTTTATGATCCCCCTTCTTACCCTCTTTAGCACCATGATGGGCATTTTCGGAGGCTATCTCATTGCCATCAGCCTTTTTCATATGACGGCCGCAAGCTATTTTGAACCAATGCAGCTTCATATCAGTCTGTTCGATGTTGCAAGCGGTTTTATTAAATCTTTTATTTTCGGCGTTTTGCTCATCACTGTCTGCTGTTATAAAGGAATGAAGGCCACAGGGGGCGCAGCGGGCGTTGGAAAAGCTACGACCCAAAGCGTTGTCACGAGCTATATTCTCATCTTGGTCTCTGACTTTTTTTTAACTATCGCTCTCAATCTCATCAATCAAAAACTCAAATATAGCTGGATGCAGTGATCACAATTCGCAATTTATGCAAGCGCTATGGAACAATGGAGGTTTTACGCGATCTCAACCTCGATGTGCAAAGCGGTGAAATTTTAGTAATTCTGGGACGCTCTGGCGTGGGAAAAAGCGTTTTGCTCCGCCACATTATCGGGATTGAAAAGCCCGATGCTGGCACAATCGAAATCGGAGGCGTTGATCTTACAAAACTCAAAAAAGCAGACCTCTATGAGACAATAAAAAACATGGGGATGCTTTTTCAAGGCTCTGCTCTTTTCGATTCAATGAATGTTGAAGACAACACAGGGTTTTATCTCGTCCAGCATGGCAATCCGATCACAAAAAAACCATTTTCTCCAGAGGCAATCAAAAAAAGAGTGCAAGAGGTCTTATCTATGGTAGGGCTCGAAGGGACAGAAAAAAAATTTCCCTCGGATCTTTCTGGTGGCATGAAAAAAAGAGCGGCTTTGGCAAGGCTCATCGTGTACCGCCCCTCTATTCTTCTCTACGATGAGCCGACCACGGGCTTAGATCCCATTACAGCCCGGCAAATCAATGAATTGATTGTAAAAACGCAACAAGATCTCAAAGGAACAAGCATTGTCGTCACTCACGATCTTAACTCCGCCTTCTTCATCGCTGATCGAATCGCTTTGCATCGCGAAGGACAGATCGCCTTCATCTCAGAGCCAGAAAATTTTATGAAAATGAATGATCCCATGATTCAAATCCTCTCTCAATACGGATCTTTTCGACCCAAAGGCACTCCATCATGAATGAAAGACTAAAAAATTTGCTGATTGGATTCTTCGTCACAACGGCGGTTACAATTGCCATTGCCATGGTTTTATTTTTAGAACCAAAAGTGGGCGACGGAAAAAAAACACTCCGCGTCCGTTTTTCAAATATTGCGGGCATTGTCGTAGGCACTCGAGTCGCTTTCGCAGGAAAACCTGTGGGCGAGGTCATACACATTCGAGAAATTCCCAACGCAAGAGAGCACCCAGATGCGATGGGGCGCGTGTATTTTTACGAGCTCATTTTGAAAACAGATTCGAGCGTAGAGGTTTACGACACAGATGAAATCGCTCTTCGCTCTTTAGGCTTGATGGGAGAAAAATCCATCGCGATTCTTCCAAAAACTGGCGCCTCTCCCAAAATCATCACGCATGAAATCATCACCGCCAACTCTGTCGATCCCTTAGAAAATACACTGAACCAAATGATCAAAGTTGCAGGGAGGATCGAAGAAACCACAGGACACTTGGACTCTTGGTTTCTTACCAATCAAAATCAACTCACAGAAATCGTTCAAACGATCAATGGCGCTGTATCGAGTCTTGAAAATAGCTTGCATCAAATTTCTTCTGGCCAAGGCACTATCGGAAGGTTGGTGGCTCGCGATGACTTTTATCTGCATCTCAGTGCAATTTTGAGCAAAACAGAAACGCTGATGAACGATATCAATCACTACGGCATCCTTTTTCAATACGACAAACACTGGCAAAGAAGCCGAATGAAAAGAGCCAACACCCTCAAATCTCTCGAAACGCCCCAAGAATTTCGTTTTTATTTCGAACAGGAAGTCGATGCGATCACAACCTCTTTGGGAAGAATCTCTTCCTTGATGGAAAGAGCCAATGAAACGGAAGATAACCGACAACATTTCAAGAAGGAGTTTGCCTCCCTCTTGAAAAATGTCCAATCTCTGACCGATTCCGTAAAGCTTTATAATGAGGAACTGTCTCACGATTAGTGAGAAGTACGCAAACGCTCCAATGCCTTGAAAATTGTCTTAAGCTGTGCAAGGATTTCTTTTCTATCCGTTTTGAATCGCTCATGCATTCGATCGAGAACAGAAAGAGCTCGATGGATTCTTTCTGGATCGGCCGCGCGCTCGCGCA
>CAIPFQ010000119.1 GCA_903864395.1 uncultured Chlamydiae bacterium
AATAGCAATATATAAGGCATTAGGACTCTCGTCTCAAATTCTTCAGACAAAAAAAATTATCTTGTAATTTTCAAGATGTAGTGATGAATCGACTCAGCTTTAGGTCGATTCTCCTATGAAGGCCGTTAAACTTGGGTTAAAAGATCTCGAATATTTCAAACAGGTATTTATAGATGATTGCTGTGCTAGCATCTGTTGGCCAAACGGAGCAGATATATGCCCAGACGTTTTGTACGAAATGGGGACAAATCTCCAAAAGAATCAAAAAAAAACAAAGGTTTCCGCCCCTTCTCAGAAAAAAAAGCCTTTGCGCTTAAAAAAACCAAAAAAGAAACTCCCTCTTTCCTCAATCTAGCCAAGAAATCGAGAACCACTTCTAAAGTCTTTCGCGCAAAGCGTCGAGCTGCTCCGCAATCACTTTCGGAAGCTTTTCTCCAAAAAGCTGAAAGTATTCAGACAGTTCTTCACACTCTTTGCGCCAGGCGTCCCGATCGACCGTCAAAAGGGTCTTTAAGTTGACCGATTCCAGCCCCTGGACATTCAATGCGTCTGGCAAATACCCAATCGCCGTTTTATGCGCACTCCCTCGCTGCGAGGTGCGCTCAAAAATCCATTGAAGCACCCGCGCGTTTTCTCCAAACCCCGGCCACAAGAATTTTCCGTTCGCATCTTTTAAAAACCAATTGACGTGGTAAATCCGCGGCAACTTATCTGGCGCTGTCTTTTTTCCCATTTCCAGCCAGTGAGCGAAATAATCTCCCATATGATAGCCGCAAAAAGGGAGCATCGCGAAAGGATCATGGCGCAACTTTCCCACCTCGCCCTTTGCCGCCGCTGTCGTCTCCGAAGAGACGCTCGCCCCGAGAAACACACCATGCGCCCAATCAAATGACTCAAACACTAATGGCAGCGTCGAAGAGCGCCTTCCCCCAAAAATAATCGCAGAGATCGGCACCCCCTCGGGCGCTTCCGCAGTTTTGTCATAAATAGGGCATTGCCTTGAAGAGACCGTAAAACGGGAATTTGGATGTGCCGCCGGCTTGCCAGCTCCTTTGTCCCAAGGAGTGCCAAGCCATGACGTAAGCCCCTCTGGAAAAGATCCATCCATCCCCTCCCACCACACGTCTTTGTCTTTTGTTAAGGCCACATTCGTAAAAATCGTGTTTTTTGCAATCGTCCGCATTGCATTCGGATTCGTCTTCATTGAAGTCCCTGGAGCGACCCCAAAATAGCCCGCCTCAGGATTGATCGCATACAATCTTCCATCAGCCCCAAACCGCATCCACGCAATGTCATCGCCCACCGTCTCAATCTTCCACCCAGGGATCGTAGGCGTAAGCATAGCCAAATTCGTCTTTCCACATGCACTCGGAAACGCCGCGGCAATATACTTTTTTTCCCCCTGAGGATTCGTAATCCCCAAAATTAACATATGCTCCGCGAGCCACCCCTCGTCCCGACCAATCGCAGAAGCAATGCGCAAAGAAAAGCATTTTTTCCCCAAGAGCGCGTTTCCCCCATAGCCGCTCCCATAGGACCAAATGGAGCGCTCTCCAGGAAAATGAACAATCCATCGGTTCCCAGGGTTGCACGGCCAAGGAGAATCCTTTTGACCCTCTTTTAAAGGCATCCCAACAGAGTGCACGCCTGGAACAAACGGTTTTCCCTGCATTAACTTCAACGCCTCATTGCCCATCCGAGTCATCAGGCGCATATTAAGCACAACATAGGGAGAGTCCGTAATCTCGACGCCAAAGCGCGCCAAGGGGGAAGAAAGAGGCCCCATGCAATACGGGATCACATACATCGTCCTGCCTGTCATGCATCCATGAAAAAGTGTTTGCAGCATGGCGTACATCTCAGTAGGATCTTTCCAATTATTTGTAGGCCCAGCATCTTCTTTTTTCTTGGAACAAATAAACGTGTTTTCTTCGACGCGCGCGACATCATCAGGGTGGGAGTGACACCAAAAGCTATGGGGACGTTTTTTAGCCTCTAAAGGGACAAACGTCCCTCTCTCTACCATCTCGGAGGCAATGGTAGCCGCCTCTTCTTCTGAGCCATCGCAAACATGCACACGGGCAGGAAGACAGAGCGCAGAGATTTTTTCGACCCAAGACTTCATCATCAAAAAATCCTTGGAGCAAAAACTCCTTAAAGAGGCCTTCTCTTTTTAAACTTATCGAGATATTCGAGCGCTTTTCCAGTGCCCAAGCAAACCGCAAGCAGCGGATTTGGCGCCACAAAAACGGGAAGCCCCGTTTCTTTAATCAAGTATTTATCCAATCCCTTCATCAAAGCGCCACCCCCTGCAAGCACCATCCCCCGCTCCACAAGATCAGCGGCAATCTCCGGTGGGCATTTTTCCAACGTGAGCTTGACGCTCTCAATGATTTGCTGAATCGGCTCCGCTAAACATTCCCGAATTTCGACCGAGTTAATTCTCTTCGTAATCGGCAGCCCTGCCACCTGATCTCTTCCGCGAACTTCCATCTCAAGCTCGTTATTGCCTAAAGGATAGGCCGAGCCGATGGTAATCTTAATCTCTTCCGCCGTTCTCGGGCCAATCATCAAATTATAGGTACGGCGCATATAGTTTATAATGCAATCGTCGAACTCATCGCCTGCGATTCTCAGCGAGCGAGACTCCACAATGCCACCAAGAGAAATAATCGCGATCTCCGTTGTGCCGCCGCCAATATCAATGATCATGTTGCCAGAGGGCTCATGCACAGGAAGATCAACCCCAATAGCAGCCGCCATCGGCTCTTCAATCAAAATCACCTCTTGGGCCCCTGCGTGCAAAGCAGAATCTTCCACCGCTCTTTTTTCAACGCCCGTAATCCCAGAGGGCACAGCAATCAAAATGCGCGGACGAAATAAACTGCGCGTAGGATTGACTCTTCGAATCAACGCCTTTAACATCCCCTCGGCAATCTCAAAATCAGCAATGACCCCGTCTTTCATTGGGCGCACCGCATGAATTTTTCGCGGCGTTTTGCCCAACATCGCTTTTGCCTTGTGCCCGACAGCCAACACTTCATTCGTCAAAGAATCGACAGCCACGACAGAGGGCTCTGCTAACACAATCCCTTTGCCGCGCACATACACAAGCGTATTCGCAGTGCCTAAGTCAATGCCAATATCGCTAGAAAATATCCCAGTGAGTCGGCTCGCTCTTTTTAAAACAGAGTCTTTGAGATCTTGCGCTTTTTGTAAAAGAGCGTAAAAATTATTTTTATCCATAGATTTTAAGCCTGAAGCAATTCAAGGACATCCTCCCAAGTCAATTTCGCAATCGCTTCATCATCGCAACTTACAACTTTCTTGACTAATCCTTTTTTGCGTTTTTGCATTTCAACGATTTTTTCCTCAATCGTATTCAAAGTAATCAGTTTGTAAGAAGAGACGGAGCGTTTTTGTCCTATGCGATGCACTCGATCTGTCGCTTGCGCCTCTACCGCCGGATTCCACCACATGTCATAGTGAATCACAGTGTCGGCGCCCACGAGATTTAGGCCTGTTCCCCCCGCTTTCAAAGACACAAGAAACACTGAAATTTTCGGATTCGCATTAAATTCATTCACAATTTCCAATCGATTTTTTGTCGAGCCGTCAAGATAATTGAAAACAATGCCCCTCTGTTCGAAATCGTTGCGCATAATCTGGAGCATTTTTGTATATTGACTAAAGATCACAGTTTTGTGTCCGTTCTCCACGAGATTCTGCAAAAGCTCAAGAAGAAGATCATATTTCATAGAATCGCCCGCTTCAGGCTTTTCCTTTGCAAAGATCGCAGGGTGACAGCAAATCTGCTTGAGACGCGTAAGCGTTGCAAGAACATGGATCTGCACCTTGTCAAAGCCATCTCTTTCGACAAGTTTTACTAATTCATCGCGCGCAGAGGCCGCATAAGATCGATACAAATCAAGCTGAATATCGGAGAGCTGGCAATGGTAGACAATTTCATCCACTGGCGGCAAATCTTGCAGCACATCGCTTTTCATACGGCGTTGAATAAAAGGCCCCACCTTTTTGCGCAAATATTCAATGTTTTCAACCGCCACAGCGCCACTGACGCGAATATATTTTTCGACAAAACGCTCATACGTGCTCAAGAAGCCAGGCATGAGAAAGTCCATCAAGCTCCATAGCTCGTCGAGCGAGTTTTCAATCGGCGTTCCCGTTAAAATCAAGCGGTGTGCCGCCTGAATCATTTTCACCGATTTCGCATTGCGCGTCCCTCGATTTTTAATGTGCTGCGCTTCATCTAAAATTGCATAATGAAAGTTTGCTTGGCAGTGCGTTTCAATGTCTTTTTGCAGTAAAGTATACGAAGTGATCGCAATGTCAAACTCATCGATTTTCGCAAGCAATTTTTTTCTGTGGCTGGGAATCCCGTCGATGACAATCGCTTTGAGTTTTGGATTGAATTTATGAATCTCTTCTTTCCAATTGTACAAAAGCGAGGTGGGACAAACAATCAAAGAGCGCGCTCCCTTGACTGCATTGTGCAACTGAGTGATAGCGACAATCGCTTGAAGCGTTTTGCCAAGGCCCATGTCGTCGGCTAAAATGCCATTGAGATACATCATGCGAAGTCTCTCGAGCCAATGAACCCCTTCCAACTGGTAAGGCCGCAGCTCTGCTTTCAGTTCAGGAGGCAATGGCGATGGCGTCAAAAGACTCTCTCCCAACATCTGCTTGCGAATTTCCAAAAGAGACGCCGACATTGTAAAATTCACAGGAAGCCCGACGAACGCATTGGGATCGATCGTTGTTAAATTCCAAAGAGGTCTTGCCTCTTTAGAATCATCGAGTTTTTTCAATCCAAGCTCATCGAATAGCTGAATGAGTTTTGCAACGCGATCGAGATCTAACACCAAAATTTTGGAAAGTTTTGTGGGATCTCCTCTTCTCGTTTTTCCTGCATCAAGCTCCAAAAAAGCTCTTTTCGAAGCGACGCATTCCCAGAGAAGGTCGATTTTTACCCCCTTGAGAGCGCCATGAACCTGGAGATCAATCTCGTAATAGCCCACCGCGGGAGCGTTATCTAAATGAAGGCTAAAACTCGTCTCGTCATAAATAAATTGATCGAGAAGATTTTGCGGGCATTCGAATTGGACGCGATGCTGATTGCGAGGAATCACGCCCGTCATAAACTCGACAATTTTTTTCTCTGTCTTGGCAATGTATGTGGAGCTTTGCGGATTAAAGACAAAGTCTTGAAACAGCTCATCGATAATTTGGCGCTCTTCCACTAAATTTCTCGCTAAAACACCCTGGGGTTGGATAAACGTCTTGATCTCATCAAAGCTCAATTTTTCCAACGCCGCAGGAACCTCTTGGGCCTCGTAAGAAAAGAACAGAGAAGCTTCTAACTCCCCATCGAGATAGGAAAGGCTGCATCGAGCGCCGAGAGAGCCGACAAACGGCAAGGTCACGAATCGATCCAAAACTTCTAAATTGGAAACCTCGGCAAACCGCTTAATTTCTGGCAAAGCGTTTTCCACAAAAGAGCCAAATAGAGGCTCGGGGATCGCCATCTCTCGAATCGCTTCGAGATTTAATAAATGCGCTCTTTTGATATGAGAGGCGAAGCGGTAATAGGCGCCCTGATAAAGCATTCCAGGGGAGGCGCATTCAAAAAGAATCGCATCTTCAGAGTTGAGCACCATGTCTTTTAAAACGATCATGGGTTTTAACAAAATTTTCGCCGCAGGGGGCTCCAAATACTCCAAATGAAAGCGGAGACCCACGGATTGAAAAGAATAACGCAAAGGCATTTCGAGTGTTCCTAAATAAAGGCAAGGAAGCAAAGGCAGCTCATCGTCTTCCTCTTTAAAACCTCGAGGCCCCGCTTGGCGCAGAGCTATTTCCTGCACTTTGGCGAGCATAAGGCCAAACACTTCTAAATCAATCTGCGCGACCCTCTGCGCCCTCTCTTCTTTGGAAGTTTCATTAAATCGGGCATGCGCCAAGAGAAGTTGAAGCACAGCGCTGCCTATTTCATCAAAACTTTTAAATGAAAAAAAAAGCCGCCGCCCCGTGACAAACAAAGGCTCTTCGTAACGGACAGCCTCAAGGAAAGATTTGAGATGAGAAATTTGAAGGGGCTTTGATCTCGTCGGCAAACGCAGCGCCAATTGAAACTCCACCTTTCCTTTTTTATCCGATTGGCCTAAGGACTGTGGATTAAAAATCACGCCCAGTTCCGCAGAGGCCAAAGAACTGAGCTCCTTAGGGAGGAAAAAGGGAGAATGCGAGAGAATCTGAGCCGAGGAAATATATTCTTGAAGAATTTGTTTTTGGCATCTAGCGTCTTGCTTCACAACCTCTTTCGTCTCTGCTTCCTTAATCGCTTCAATCAGCTCTTGTTTATCTTCCATCTCCAAATCTTCAGACTGCCCGATATTGGATTCTTTAGAATAGGCGATCAAAAGAGAGTCAATTTTATCTTCCAGAAAAAAAATTAAAGCCGCAAGATGTTGGCAATCGAATCGGCTCGGACAATCGCAATTTGTATGCACCGCCTGCGACTCAAACCGATCGACTTCAATTTCACTCTCATAGGTGTTTTCAAAATTTCCCATGATTTGACTGCTAAATCGAATGACATCCGTGTCAAGCTTGATGATCTTCGCCGTTACAATTTTACTTTTTTCATACAGCTGTCTTCCCTCTTTGAGGATCGCTGAAGAAAAGTCTTGTCTGAGCTTTCTGAAATTCAACATATCTTTTCACTTTAAGAGTTACGCTCTAGAATCCTAGGTTTACAGATTTTTTTAAACCCCCGCAACAAAAAAAAATTCTTTTCGCCAGGAAAACGACAGAAAAAAATCCTCTCTTGCCTAAAAAATACAAAACCATTTACAGTAACTGCCTGTAGACGATGCGGGTGTAGCTCAGTGGTAGAGCATCACGTTGCCAACGTGAGGGTCGTGAGTTCGAATCTCACCACTCGCTTTTTTCATAAACTATAGTCTCCATTATCAAAGATCGAGGTGCCTAGTGTCCCACACACACTCTAATGAATTCACAAGCGACAACCTCCATGTCGTCCTTTCAATAAAACCCCATTGCCAAGTCGAGATGCGCATTAAAACAGTGCCTAGCCTTTTTGAAAAAGCGCGCTTGGAAGGCAGTAAGATCGTTGGAAAACAAGTCACTCTCCCAGGGTTTCGCAAAGGCAAAGCGTCCCCAGAGACGATTGCACAAAAATTCCCCAAAGATGTGGAAAAAGAAACGCATACCGCTTTAGCCGACATGGCGTTTCAAGAAGCGATGGCCTTGACAAACGTTCGTCCCCTGAATCGATCTTCAAAAGTAGTCTTTGATCTCAAAAAAATAGATGACACGGGAGCAGAGCTTATCTTTACTTTCGAGACTGAGCCAACCATTCCCCATGTCGATCCTAAGCAGTGTATTTTAAAGCCGGCGGAATCGACGCAGCCGACAGAAAAGCAAGTGAACGAAGCGATTCGTCAAGCGCAATTTTTCTTTGCGGACTGGAAAGAGATCACCGAGCGCCCTGTGCAAGAGGGGGATTATCTTCTCATCGACCTCGACACGATCGAAGGGGATGTCGTGGAAAGAGTTTTTACAAAAGTGCGCTTTGAGGTCTCCAAGGAAAGAATGGCCGAATGGATGCAAAAGCTTGTCATCGGAGCCAAAATTGGCGATGTTGTAGAGGGTTTAAGCGAGCTCGACGCAGAGGCGACAGAAGAAGAGAAAAAAAATTTCCAGCCTAAAAAAACGCGGGTGTCCATTGTAAAAATTGAAGAGACGATTTTGCCTGCCCTCGACGATGAATTTGCCAAAAAACTGCGCGTCGACAATGTGCAAGCGATGCAGAACTCGATTACACAGATGCTTCATGAACAGCTCAAACAAAAAGTGCATGAAGAACAACGCAGCGAAATTCTCACATTTTTAGCAGAGACATACCCTTTTGAGATTCCACAATCTCTTCTCAATGCCGAAATCGACCATAGGAAAAACAATTTTTTTCGCGATGCGCAGTTTAAAAAGAGCTGGGACACAAAGTCGCCCGAAGAACAAGAAGATTTTCTGAAAAACTTGCGCTTAGAGGCTGCAAACGCGGTGCGTCTTTTCTATCTCTCTCGCCAAATTGTCCGAGAGAACAATTTAGGCATTACGCACAAAGAAGTTCAAGATATAGCCGTGCAGCTTTTGCAAAGAGAAGGAAAACAGCGTCCTATTTCTCCAGATGCCATTCCGCAAGAGATTCGAGCACTCGCTTTATCTAAAGTGATCTTAGCCCATGCGCAAGATTACATCATCAGAGCCTGTCAAGAAGAAAAACAGTCTTGACCCAGTTGAGAGAGCCGAATACACTAAGGCTTATCACGGTTAAGCGGAGGAAGAGAAAATGTCTTTAACACCTTATGTCATTGAAGATACAGGACGTGGCGAGCGTTCCATGGATATTTATTCCCGTCTTTTAAAAGACAGAATTATTTTCATTGGCACAGAAATTTGCGATCAAGTCGCGAACGTCATTGTCGCGCAGCTGCTTTTTTTAAAAATGGAAGATCCAAAAAAAGACATCAGCCTCTATATCAACTCGGGTGGCGGACAAATTACCTCAGGGCTTGCGATTCTGGATACGATGCAGTTTCTCGGATGCGACATTAATACATATTGTATTGGGCAGGCAGCCTCCATGGCAGCGCTTCTTCTCTCAGCGGGAACAAAAGGAAAAAGATTCGCGCTGCCTCATAGTCGCATCATGATCCATCAGCCCTATGGGGGCGTTGGCGGAACATCGGAAGACATTGCGCTGCAAGCGCGAGAGATTCTCGAGCTTAAAAAGATCACTGGATCGCTCATGGCTCGCTTTACGGGGCAGTCTGTCGAAAAAATTCACGACGATTCCGAGCGCGATTTTCACATGGATCCAGAGGCAGCTTTAAAATATGGAATTATTGACCACATCGCAAAGCCCCAAATAGGTGGGCTGGAGAAAAAAAATTCATGAGTAAGAAAAACGCGCCACTTCCCTCCTGTTCCTTTTGTGGACGGCTGGAGGATGCTGTCGAAAAGCTCGTTTCAGGGCCCGACGTTTATATTTGCGATAAGTGCATTGTCCTTTGCAATGGTATTCTCGAAAAAAAACCGGCTCCAGGCTCTTCCAAAGCGTCTCGCCAAGAGATAAAGCTCTTAAAGCCCAAAGAGATCAAAAAACATTTAGACGAATATATTATTGGGCAGGACACGGTCAAGAGAACCATTGCAGTGGCTGTATACAACCATTATAAGAGGATTCGCTCTCTCAGTAAAAAAACCGATGTAGAATACAGTAAATCGAATGTTTTGTTAATCGGCCCGACAGGCTCTGGCAAAACACTGATTGCAAGAACGCTCGCCATGATCCTCGATGTCCCTTTTGCCATTTCAGACGCGACAACGCTAACTGAGGCGGGCTATGTGGGAGAGGATGTGGAAAACATTATTTTACGCTTAGTCCAGGCGGCCGATTACGATGTAGCGAAAGCAGAAAGAGGCATTATTTACGTGGATGAAATCGACAAGATTCGCAAAACGGGATCCAATGTGTCGATCACGCGCGATGTGTCTGGGGAAGGGGTGCAGCAAGCGCTTCTTAAGATCGTTGAGGGGACTGTGGCGAATATTCCGCCGAAAGGGGGCAGAAAGCATCCGAACCAAGAATATATCAAGGTCAACACGCAAAACATCCTTTTTATCGT
>CAIPFQ010000120.1 GCA_903864395.1 uncultured Chlamydiae bacterium
TAAACAAGTAAGCAAAGGAAATAACAGCGAAAGAAGGAAACGCTAAGGCAATCGCAGCGTTGCCTAAAAGAAGACAAGGAATTAAAAGATGAGAGCCTCGGGTGCCAAAAAAGTGCACCATTAAAAAACCCCCAACAAACTGCAAAACAACCCCTACAGCATTCGTCAACCCAATCAAACGCCCTACATATTCCGTTTTTAAATCTTGATCAAAAATATTCATCTCAAGCTGGGCATTGAATTGATAATCCATCAGTCCTATGGATACTTGCATAAAAACGACCACGAAGAGCACCGCCATAAGGAAAGACGATCTTCGAATGAGGCTAAACCCTTCTTGAATCGTTGGTGTGGCTGTTAAATCTTGAGAAAAAGAAATATGGCTCACTGCGCTAAGCCCTAAAGCTCTGGAATAACTAAAATAGAGAAGCGCGTAGATGGGGATCGTGCAAAAAAACAAACGCTCAGATCCAATATTTACAGCGAAAAAACTAGGAAGCAAACTGCCTAGGGTCGCCCCCAAAGTGCCCATGCCAAAAATTGTTCCATAAAGATATTTAGCTCTGTTAAAGGCGATCGTACTGTGAATCATCGACCAGAGTTGCTTAAACATAAGAAGAATGTAGAGATCCTTTAGAATAAACTGAAAAAAAATAAATTGAGGCACGAGATGGAGAGCGAAAGCGCAAAATAAATGCACTGAACTTACGAGCAGGGCTACGCAGCGCATCATTTTTAGGGGGCCTATGCGAGGCAGCCATCGATTGTAAAGAGAGACGACAAGAAGATTAATTGGGACTGATACAAGCCATACCCAAGGGATTGCCTTTGAGGAAAAAACCGAAAGAAAAATCGCGCTGCTCGAAGGACGAGTCGTCGCATACTCTGCGGAAATACAAAACCCTGTCAGCATAGAGAAAAAGATAAAAAACTTTTCTTTGGAAGAAAAGGTCAAGAAGCCCCCCAATGTTCAAGAAAATCGACCAACAGGAGATCTCTCTCTGGAGTAATGAAAACCCAGTTTGTTTTTTTAGAAGGAACTCTGAGCAATAAATCTGAACAATTGCTTGCTTTTTGAATCAAAACATGGCGCTTGGATACAGGGAATGAGAGTCGATTAGAAGGGATTTCTCCTTTGTGAAACTCCCATCCAATTTCTTCATCATTTAATTTTTCTGATCGTTTAAATTCTTGAATGTCTTTCTCCGTAATTCTCTCATCCAAAGCGACGGCTCGAAATCTATGCTGGCGATAAATAATACATTTTGCGTCTGAGTGTCCTGGAAGTTTTTGATTTTTTGCGACGTGGGTAAGACTTGCGATCACATCGATATCGCTCAAAGACAAAAAGTCCTCAACGCTTTTAAATTTTATTGATGCAAAACTTGCCAGCATAAATCTACGCAAGTGAAAATTATAGGCTTTCACGGAAGAATATTGATAAATTCTTCGATGCATAAAATGGCGCGCTAACAAAAGTGCCTCGCAAGACTCCAGGCCGTTTTCATCAATCCCCAACTGCAATTCTTCCGTCCCCTTTTCCACGCTTGGCAAAATGCGAAGCGTTTCAATGAGCTGATGATAATCAAACAACCCATAGACAACCCCAGTGCTGCGTGCGTCGCGCAGCAGATAATCGATCCGATCGGCGCCAAAAAAATCCCCTGTGATTAGCTCCGAAATAATGCGCTCCCAAGGAGTAAATTCCTTGCCTCCAGAAGCTTTCCATTTCTCTTCACCGATGGATATTTTTTGAATGTCCTCAACAATATTGCGCCCTATGAGATCTTCTAGATACGCGGGCTCAGCGCGCAGCTTCTCCCAAATCGGCTGTAAATGAGCGCTGCTAATAATTTTAGCCGTCCAGGCTTCATGGCCGAGAGAGCCCAAGAGCTCTTTTTCAGCCACATGAGAAAAGGGCAAGTGGCCGAGGTCATGGCAAAGGGCGGACATTCGCAAAACCCTGCGCCAATAGAGGTATTCAGCAGAGCCTTTGCGAGGCACAAAATGAAACACATCGGGGCGCACGGATCTACAAATTTTTTCAAACATTAGCGTGACAAGCTGCATCACTCCCAAAGAATGCTCAAAGCGTGTATGGGTGGCCCCTGGATAAACAAGATACGCGATTCCCAACTGATGGATATAATGAAGGCGCTGAAAAGGAAGAGAGTCGATTAAATCTTTTTCAAGCTCATCAAAAGGAATAAACCCATGCACTGGATCAAAAACTTTTTTCTCAGAATAAAGAAAATCTTTCATTGTTTCACAATCCTTAAGTTTCTGCGCGAGGTTTACTTTCGTGGATGTAGGAAGCACTCACCTGAACAAACTCTGCCTTTCGCTGTAATTCTTTAATGTTTCTCGCTCCGCCGTATGTCATGCCGCTGCGAATGCCTCCAAGAAGATTATTGATAAGAGTCTCTGCTGACCCAGAAACTGGCCCCCAAAAATCTACCCCCTCAGCGACAGTTTTTTCTTTGAGTCCCCCGTAAAATTCATTTTGAAAATCAGCCGAGGCTTGTCCGCGGAATTTTGCCTCAAGGCCAGAGGGAGCGGTGGAGGAAGATCTTTTGGGTGCGGCCGATTCTTTTGTGAGGGCAAAGAGTTTTCCAATCATTACCGTGCTGGCTCCTGCTGCTAAGGCGAGAACTACATCGCGGCTTGTTCGGATGCCTCCATCGGCAATGAGGGGCACTCTTAATTTTTCCGCGATGCGCGCACAATCTTGAACCGCGCTAAATTGCGGCACGCCAAACCCTGTCACCATACGCGTTGTACAAGCCGCGCCAGGACCGACCCCTACCTTGACAGCGTCTGCCCCCGCATTAACTAAATCGTGGTAAGCCATAGCCGTGCATACATTGCCAGCGATCACCTCTTTATCTGGGTGAGTTTTTTTTAACTCTTCGATATAGCGAAACATTCGATCTGAATGGCCATGCGCTACATCAATGCAGACCCCGCAGGCGCCCTCGTCTAAAAGTTTGCGCGTTTCCTCAATTCTTTGAATCCCGCAGGAAACGAAAGTTTTTTCTTTATAGCGATGAACCCATTTGATTTGATCTTCGAAGGGGATAAAACGGTGAAAAATGGGAAAAGACCCCTGGGCGATGATCATATCTGCAAGCTCGTAGCTCATCACAGAGTCCATATTGGCGGCAACGAGGGGGAGA
>CAIPFQ010000121.1 GCA_903864395.1 uncultured Chlamydiae bacterium
AAAAAACAAAGAAAAATGCTGCAAGCCCAACTTGACGAATGTCGGTGGTTATACAACACGTGTTTAGAGCAGCGCAAACTAAGTTTTGAGGATCTTGGTGTTTCTTTAACAAAATATCAACAGATTTGTTTTTTGCCAGAATTAAAACAAGAACGTCCAACGCTAGAGCGCGTGCATTCTCAGGTACTGCAAAACGTCGTAGATCGTCTGGAAAAGGCTTTTCAAAGTTTTTTTCGCAGAGTTCAGGCAGGAGAAAATCCTGGATTTCCACGATTTCGTGGGATTCATAGATACAACAGTTTTTGCTACCCACAAAGTGGGTTCTCAATAGAAAATGGAGAGTTAAAACTTTCTAAAATTGGAAGCATTCGGATTAAAATGCACCGTCCTATATCGGGGACGGTAAAAACCTGCACCCTCCGAAAAAACGCATCAGGAGACTGGACTGTTTCTTTGTCCTGTGAAGTAGAGGCAACACCCCTTCAACCCAACGAAGAGTCCATAGGGATTGATGTCGGTTTGACAGAATTTGCTACACTGTCTAATCGTGAAAAGATTAAGAACCCTCGGTTCTTTCGCCAGGGAGAAAAGAAACTTGCAAAAGCGCAAAGAGGCTTTGCTAAAACGGAAAAGAGAACGAAAGAGAGGCGCAAGAAAGGGAAGGCCGTAGCAAAAATTCATTCAAAAATTAGCAATCAAAGAAAAGATTTTTGTCATAAAGAATCTAAAAAAATCATCGACCAGTATCAGTATATTTGTATAGAAGACCTTAATATTAAAAACATGGTCGAAGGCTCAAGTTTTGCAAAAAGTATATTAGACGCGAGTTGGAATCAGTTTCGTCAATTCCTAACCTACAAAGCGGAAGAGGCTGGTAGAAAAATTGGATTGGCGGATCCTGCTTACACGACCCAAGATTGTTCTCGATGCAACTCCAGAGAGCGCAAGGCTCTCTGGGAGAGAAGGCATTGTTGTCCTAATTGTGGGTATTGTACAACCAGGGATCACAACTCGTCAGAAATCATAGAAGCCCGCGGAATGGCTGGCTTGGGCTTACGCCCTAGAAGCCCTCGCCTTTAGGCGAGGGAGCATTCACATGCACTAAACATGCTTTTCATATTCGAATGGTTCATAATAAATTTAATGCCTCCACCAACTGTCCAAGGGCTCGCGATCGATAAGCCACAGAAATAGCTTTCAACATCTTCTTATTTAGACCCTTTAAAACATTTTCTTCCATCCGCCGCGCCTCTATCAAATCCACTAACAAATCTTTCGTGCTCTTTAGTCCAGAACTTTTGCAATGAACCAAATCAGATAATGCTTTTTCTGCCGTGGCTATAAGAAATTTCCCAGCAGACGTTTCTTTTTGATCGATCCCTATCGCATAGCGCGCTTTGGACAGACCGTGATAATCAAAAATCCCCAAAGGGGTTTCAAAAATCTTTGACTTACCCAAAGAGACACTCGTCATACGATACACTCCCTCAGGGATCATGCCGTAATAAGACAGAGCCCACTCAAAGCTTAAATAAGAGGGCCCGTATAAAAGATTGGCGATTTGTGGATAAGGGACTGGATTTTTTTCTATTTTCTTGGCAATCACAAAAAAACCATTTTTAAGACGGATTAACTCCCCTTTTTTGACAAGTCGGGCTAAAAAATCCCTTGGGTTGACGTAAGCAGACAGGAGAGGGAGGATATGATGAGCCTCAATATAAGCGGTTTCTGAAAAATCAAGCCAATCTTCCATCAAAAACCTCCATCTTTTTATTCTACCAGAAACTCCAATAAAATTGGAGTTTCTGGTAGCCCCCAGCTCCCCTACTTCGCAAAAGAAAATCGACGAAAATCTTCAGCGGCAAAGGTGTTTGGAAAAACCTCTCTCGCCTCCCTTTCCAAAACCCCTGAGTCCAAGTAGCGAGCGGAAAAGTGAGTGAGGATCAAGGTCTCTATGCCAGCATCGCGCGCGATCATCGCCGCCTGCTTCGCAGTCATGTGCCGATACTCATGCGCCATCTCCCGCGCCTCATCGAGATACGTGCTCTCACAAAGGAACATTTTTGCCCCATGCGCCAAAGAGTAAGCCGCAGGACACGGCCGAGTATCCACAACATAAGCAAAAGTGTCTCCCTTGCGGATAGAGCTTACATCTTCAAGCAGAACGCGCCGCGCTCCAACAAGCAAACTTCCCTCTTGCTCCAGCTTCCTGACATTCGGCCCCTCAATCCCAAAATTTTTCAAAGCCTCTTTTTGAAACTTCACAGTCTCTGGCTCGGAAATGCGCCATCCCACATTTTCTACTCCATGGTCGAGAAATTCCGCCTCAATCCGAAATTTCCCATCATCCTCGACAAGCCCCGCTTGGCGCACAGGATGCTCAATCACATGAATATTTTCGTGATAAATGCAACAGTAGCGAAGCCGATCAAAAAACTTTTTCCCACTCGCTGGATAATAACAATGGATCGGATGAGTCACCTTATCCAAATTCAAACGCATCAGCATCGAGCCGAGCCCAAGACAATGGTCGCCATGAAAATGACTGATAAAAATACGGGTCACGCAAGGCGGCGCGATCTCCGCGAAAATAAATTGCCTCTGCGTCCCCTCTCCTGGATCAAATAACAACCCCTCTTCATTCCAGCGCAATAAATAGGCGCCATGGTTGCGAAACCGCGTTGGATGCTGGCTCGCACAGCCTAAAATAATCAAATCTCGCGCACTCATCTAAGCACTCCCCTTTGCGCAAAAAAAGAAAATCGACCGAGCCACGTGCCAATAAAAAACCCAAAAATATGAGCCATGTTCGCAATATTCGGCGCAAAAGACGCGACAGAAAACAACTCAAGAACAAAAGATGTGATCGATAGAGCGAACATGGCACCTACAAAAACCATTAAAAACCACAACGTCGTTCGATGAAGGGAATACCCTTCCCAAGGCGCTTTTTTTTGGCGCGCCCAAATAAACCCAGCCAAAGCCAATACAACCCCCGAATAGCCCAGAAAAAAGGGCCCGCTGATCAGATATTGCATTGTATTCGAACCAATCCCCGCCACCAAAGTGAGAACCCCCAGGCGTAAAGAGCCCACCCGCTGCTCAATCGGCCGACTCAAAATCCACAGCCAGCTCATATTAAACAAAATATGCAACAACTCTGTATGCAATACAGAGGGCGAAAAAAGACGCCACACCTCTCCTTGGCGGATTTTAAAAAATAGCGAAGAGAGCTCAGGAGAAAAATTTGGATCTTTTATAGACATCAAAACCCAATTGGCAATTCCCTGCCAATAGCCCCCACCCATCTCCTTCGCAGGAATGTCATACAACAAAGCCCCCACAATGGGCGTCATCGAAGAGGGAGTCTCCATAGAAGCTTCTTGGAAGCCATTGAAGAAAAAAATCGCCAAACAGAGAAAGAGAATCACAAAACTCAAGGGCGATCTTTGCGGCTTCGGCAAAAATGGTGCCTCAGAAACATTGCCTTGCACCTCTTCAACGCTCAAAATCTCTTCAGAGTCAAACTCCAGATTGGATGGCTCCTTTTGAAACGCTGAAAAAGCAGATTCCGCGACCGCAATCTTATCTTCATCCAAAATCCAAAGAGCATATGACATCTGCCCTGTCTTCACATCAAACGAACCTTCACATTTGCTGTCGATCCCCTTACGCAGCAAGTAAGAGCTCAGCCGATGCGCTAAATTTTCATTGGACAAAGACCCTACTAGCCGCATCGGATTTTACTCACAATCTGTGAGCTCGCAAGCGCGGGAATGCGCTCCACGAGATAAAGCCTCGCCCCTAGAGATCGTACCGTCTCCGCTTCAATGCACTCGCTTCCATATTCAGCCCCATTCACATGAACCTCTGGAGAGACGCAACGCAAGAAGGAACGCGGATCATCCTCTTCAAACCAGGTAACGAAGTCGACAAATTCAATCGCTGCGATCATCTCAAGGCGATGCTGCAAAGAAATAATCGGCCGAGACGCCCCTTTATACCTCTGAATCGACGCATCTGAGTTGAGAGCGACGAGCAAAATGTCCGCTTGTTTTGCCGCTTCATGCAAAATAAAAAGATGCCCCGCATGAAGCAAGTCAAAAGAGCCGTTCAGCGTCGCAAGAGTTTTTCCCCCTGCACGCAAATTCTTCGCTGTTTGCGAAAGGCATTTTGGCTCAATCAGCTTTTTTTGCAACCACACAGGATTCATGGCTTTTTCCTTTTTTTCGGCGCAGAGACTCGTTCTTTGGGACTCTCTTGCTGGTGCGGAGTTTTGCTGGTTTCCCCTTTAGGAAACGCAATCAAAAAGACTTCGTCGTAATGATCGACAAAATGAACCTCAATGCCTTTTTTTAAAAATTCGGGCAGCTCATCATAGTCGCGCAAGTTTTCCTTCGGAAAAATCAATACATTTAATTGCGATCTGCGCGCGGCAATCAACTTTTCTTTTAGGCCCCCAATCGGAAGCACTTTGCCCGTGAGCGTCAGCTCTCCAGTCATGCCCAAATTTTCTTGCATCGGACGATTTAGAAGCAGAGAAAAAAGAGCGCTCGTCATTGTAATGCCCGCAGAAGGACCATCTTTTGGAGTCGCACCTTCTGGAATATGAATGTGAATTTGCGATTTTTCAAAAAATGGAATCGATCCCGCATAACGGGATACATGACTCTGCACATAACTCCAAGCGATTTGCGCCGATTCCTTCATCACATCGCCCGTCTGCCCCGTTAACTTCATCTCTGTCTTTTCCGCAGGGTATTTGATCACCTCTATATACAGCGTCGCCCCACCCATAGAGGTCCACGCAAGCCCCGTCGCCACCCCCACAGGATTCACCTTATAATATCGATCGCTCGTAAAGACCGGCTTGCCCAAAAACGGCGTCAAATTTTTTTCAGAAATCATCGTTTGAGGCTGCTCTGGATTTTGAGCCACTTTCATCGCGACTTTGCGCAAAATTTTCTTCAGATTATTCTCTAGCGTCCGTACGCCTGCCTCACGCGCATAGCCATTGATAATTTGCCCCAACGCCTTGTTCGTAAAAACAACATTGTTTATTTTCAGCCCCATATTTTTTCGATTGCGAGGCACTAGATACTTGCGGGCAATTTCTATTTTCTCTGCCTGAACATAGCCAGACAAACGCAAAATCTCCATCCGATCCTTTAAAGGCTCTGGGATAGAATCGAGAACATTTGCCGTCACAATAAATAAAATATTGGAAAGGTCGACCCTCACATCGAGGTAATGATCGAGAAAATCCCTATTTTGTTCCGGATCTAGCACCTCTAGCAAGGCAGACGCAGGATCGCCTTGATAGCTCGCCCCCATCTTATCCACCTCATCGAGCATAATGACGGGGTTCATCGTTTGCGTATATTTTAAAGCCTGAATCAATTTTCCCGGCATCGCGCCAATATACGTTCTTCGATGCCCCTTAATCTCAGCCTCATCGCGCATCCCTCCAACGGAAAATCGATAAAATTCCCGATTCAAAGCTCTCGCTACGCTTTTGCCAATACTCGTCTTCCCAACGCCGGGAGGCCCTACCAAACAAATAATGCTCCCCTTCACACCGCCCGTCAGCTTCCCTACGCCGATAAATTCTAAAATCCGCTCTTTAATATCTTTAAGCCCATAGTGATCTTCATTGAGGATGTCTTCCGCTTTCTTGAGATCGTGCGACTCTGCGCTAAACAATCCCCAGGGAACGATCGTCAGCCAATCGAGATAGTTGCGACAAACCCCGTACTCAGACGACTGCGTCTCCAGCGCGCTCAGTTTGTCCATCTCCTCGCGAATCACCTTTAAGGCGCCCTCGGGCACTTTTCTTTTCTTCAGCCGCTCCTCAAACTTCGCACTCTCCAAGGTCTTGTCATCTTTTTCCATGCCGAGCTCTTTTTTTATCGCCTTGAGCTGCTCGCGCAGGAAAAATTCCCTCTGCGTCTTTGAGATCGTCGCCTCGATTCTTTGATTGATTACGCTTTGAAGTTTGCTAATATCGAGCTCTTTTTTCAAAAGGATCAAAGCTTTGTCAATCCGCTTTTCAATTTCAAAGGATTCGAGAACATCTTGCAGCTCTTCTCGACTCGCTGTCGTCAAAGCCACCGCGAAATCCGCCAACCTTCCAGGCTCTGTAAAATCCGAGTGCCCCAAGAAAATTTGAAGCTCTTCTTTAAACAGAGGATTGAGCTTCAAAAGCTCCTTGATCGTCGTGATAATGCTAATCGCGTACGCTTTGAGTTCCCGAGACAGTTTTGCCAAAGAAATATCGTCTTGATACGCCACCTCGGCTTGCATGTATTTGGATTTTATCGGATTGACAATGGAAACCCTTTTTTCCATATTGAGAACGACCTGGGCACCCCCTTGTTCCATCGGAATAATCCGAAGAATCCGCGCCACCACACCAACGCGATAGAGATCGTCGATGGAAATTTTATAAATATTCGCCTCTTCTTCTTTCGTAAGAAAAAGCCCCACGCACTTATGATCGGTCTTCGCGATAATTTTCAATACTTCATAGTACATCCCCGGCTCTATCATGATCGGCGCTGCCATCCCAGGAAAAAAGGGACGGCGGTTCAAGGGAAGAATATAGAGCTGATTTGGATAGGGAAGAACAGGGCCCAAGGCGCTCTTTTCTTGTTGTAAAGAGTTTAACTCATCTTCAATAATCCGAGCCGTTTCTTCAGGGAGATTTTCGTCGTCCAATAACACCTCTTTCTTTAACTCGACTTTGCAACTTTTTTGGGTTGGATGCCTCTGAATATTTGTTCTCGGGGGCGTTATTTAAACTGAGAAGGGGTTAAAAACCCCTTCCCAGTTTAAATAATCGCCAAGCTTCGACCATAGGTCGAACGTCCGTGGACAAATAGCCAAGGCAGGCAGCCCAAAAAAGTTGCAAAGCCGAGTTTAATCCTACTTATGAAACATCGCTTCAGTCAAAAGCAAGTGAGTTTATCGGTTCCAGGAAAAATTAGCAATACCACTCTTTCCATTTTTCTGTTATCCTAAAATCTCATGGAAGCGCTCATTGTAGAAACAAGCACTGAAAAAGGACTTCTTGTCCTCGCCAAGGATGGCGCCCCCTTAGCCCATCGGGCCCTTCCAGGCGGGCCTTCGCTTTCAAGAACGCTCGCCCTCGAGGTCGATCTCCTCCTCAAGGAGCATCATTTTCGAGCGCGCTATATCGCAGTGGGCAAGGGGCCTGGCTCTTATACGGGAGTTCGGGTAGGAGTCGCCCTCGCTCAAGCTCTCTCTTTCGGATGGGAGATCCCTTTATTTGGTTTTTGCAGCCTCACCGCCTTTGTGCCTGAAAAACAATCTTGCCCCGTGCTTTTCGATGCGCGCATGGGAGGATTTTACCTTTATCAAGAGGGCGAAGCTTCCTTAATTTCCTTGGAAAAAGCACAAGCCCTCCTAGCAAAGGAAAATTTTCTCGCATCACCCCACCCTGCGACGATTCAAAAAAGACTGTCTTGGCCTGGACTTTGGATCGAAACAGACCCCTCGCCAAACAGCCTCGCCTCTCTAGCAAATGCGCTCTGGAATGAAGGAAAAATCACCCCCCTCGAGCTCTCTTATTTTTCCTCTCCTTGATTGAAACAACTGAATCCCTTATACTAATAGGAGATTAAAAACCAACCCCACAGGAAGCCGACATGCCCAGCGTTAAGGTTCGTATAGGAGAGCCCATCGATAAAGCCCTCCGAGCCCTCAAAAAGAAACTAGATAAAGAAGGTATTATGAAAGCTGCGAAAGCACACCGTTTTTATGACAAGCCTTCCCTCAAAAGCCGATTGAAGTCTAAAGCCGCTACAAAACGGACAAAAATCGCGGCTCGCCGAGGATACTAAAAACTATTAGCAATTAACCCAAAGATCTGCTAAGATTAAGACCATGAAAAAAGACTACTATTCCACCCTAGGCATTTCCCGCGAAGCATCTCCTGAGGAGATCAAAAAAGCGTACCGAAAGAGGGCTCTTGAATCGCACCCTGACCGCAACCCAGGGGACACCAAGGCCGCTGAACAATTTAAACTAATTTCAGAAGCCTATGAGGTTCTGAGCGATGAGAATCGCAAACGCATCTATGACCAATATGGCGAAGAGGGCTTAAGAGGTGCTTCGGGGATGGGTGGCGGTGCTGGCGGTTTCGGCGGGGGCTTCTCCTCAATGGAGGAGGCTCTTCGAACGTTCATGGGTGCTTTTGGTGGACAAGGCCAAGGCCGAGGCGGAGAATCGATTTTCGATTTCTTCGGAGGCGGAGGCCAAGAAGGGGGCGATTCGGGCGTGCGCCAAGGGGCCAGCAAAAAAGTCACCCTTCGGATTTCCTTCGAAGAAGCGGCTAAAGGGGCTGAAAAAGATCTTGCGATTTTCAACCAGGTGACTTGTACAGAGTGCCAAGGACTAGGGGCTCGGACAAAAGCAGGGGTTAAATCCTGTGCAACCTGTCAGGGCAAGGGGCAAGTTTATCAAAACCGAGGCTTTTTCAGTATGTCCAGCGTCTGCCCCCATTGCGGTGGCGCAGGGCAAACGATCGTTGATCCATGCAAATCGTGCCACGGCGCGGGTCGAGTCAAAGAAAAACAAACGATTAAAGCTCGCATTCCCGCAGGCGTCGATACAGGGATGCGCCTCAAGATGTCGGGACATGGCGATGCAGGCATCGCAGGGGGGCCGTCTGGAGATCTTTTCGTTTATATTGAAGTAGAGCCTCACAAGACGTTTCAGCGCCAGGGCGATGATGTTACGATAGAATTTCCCATCACCTTTCCAGAAGCGACGCTCGGCTGTAAAAAAGAAGTTCCTTCGCCTCTGGGAGAATCCATTCGCATTAACATTCCAGAGGGAACGCAAAACGGAAAAGTTTTGCGCGTCAGTGGCAAAGGCATTCCGAACGTGCATGGGCAAGGCCAAGGAGATCTATTAATTCGCATTGCAGTGGAAACCCCTGTCAGGCTCTCTGAAAAGCAAAAAGATTTGCTGCGCGCTTTCGAAGAGATAGAAACCGCAGAAAATCACCCTAATACACAGGGTTTCCTCGACAAGATCAAGGCGTTTTTTTCAGGGTGTTAGTTTTTTCCGCTCACAATTCACGAAGATTTTTTCATAAAATTTTCGTGAACAAAGAATAAATTTCACTCTAGAAGCAGCCGAAGGAGTTCTTGAAAAGTCCTCTGACGTATTCATAAACAGTCTGAATCTTTTCCACTGGTTCAGAAGAGCCTTCATAGAAATCTATTATTTGAAGGAGCTCTTCAAAGGAAATATCAAGAGAATATATTGGATCCTGAAAAAGATCTCGACTGAGAAAAAAACTACTTTCAATTGGAAGGTTGTAGAACAGACCCTCGTAATCGATGACTTCGTGGATTTCAATTAATTCCATGTAAGTAACTTCCGGAACATCTAATCCAAACGAAACACTTTCTTCATCAAAAGACCCAACACCGTAAGAATAGTCTGGTGACGAGAGTTCTGATCCATGGATAAAAGAAAATTCATTGTTATTGATATTTGTTATATTCATTTTTAAACCTTTTTTTAAAATTAAAAAACTCGCGACGATAAAAATCGTCATAGAACAAATAATAACAAAAACAAGTTCTTAACACAATGCTTAACCTCGACTTTGCAACTTTTTTGGGTTGGATGCTGGCGTGTCAGGAATCGTCTAAAACCGCTCTATGAAAACGATTCCATTTCTCTTCCAAAAATCCATTTAACAAAAAGCATTCTTTAGCCACTCGTTAACATCGTGTTCTTTGATTTGTTCAAATGCAGTGGCTACAAGTGACTCGGTCGGTCGTTCACCGACCCTACTTGCCAT
>CAIPFQ010000122.1 GCA_903864395.1 uncultured Chlamydiae bacterium
CTAGAAATGGTTTTCTTTGGCATCGCTTTAACCTCTGTTCTCAATAGCGTGATAACATTTATCCTTCTTCAGTTCCCTAAACACAAAAGCGCAGGACTAACCGCTTTTGTGGCCACATTAAATGGAGGCGCCTTGATCGCTCCCTATTTCATCAAGTTTTTTACAGAATTTCATGGACAAGACGCCGCTCCCCTCTTTCTCATCGCTCTCACTTTTTTTGCGATCGTTTACACGCATCGAAAAATGTATGACCCCCCTTTTCCAAAACACCTGCAACATCTCAGGCATGGATCGATATTATGGAAAGAGCTCCATTATCGACTCGGTCTCTATCTGATAGCCATGATTGCATACGGAATGATCGAAGGGGCTTTTAGTCACTGGGGGTTTGAATGGATTTCTATTCAGATCAAAGAATCTGTTGCCCTTGAAGTCATTTCTATTTTTTGGGTCTTTACAATTATTAGCCAGTTTTTGATAACTATTCCTATTTACTTTTTCTCAGAAAAAAAAGTTTTTTATACTTTAACAGGCATTCTCTTCATCGGTCTTTATTTCTTCTATGCGCAAACACATCTTTTTGGGTTAATCTTAGGCCTTGCCATCGGGGGCTTAGGCTGCTCTGGAATTTTCCCCCTGTTGATTGGAATGGTTGAAAAGGAAATTGCATCCATAACCCATGCAGAATCCAGGCTTCCCTACATTGAGTCTGCTGTCGCCCTGATGATCGGTGCCTATGTTTTAGGCAGCGGCGTCAATGACATTTGGATTATTTTTGAAAAAACCGTAGGGAGATCTCTGAAGTTTAACCAAAACATAGGCTTGATTCAAATTATTGTTCTCGTAGTCATTGGGGTGGGTCTTACTATTTCGGCTCCGAAGCAATCCAAGACGTAATTTTGTTCGCTACACGGGGAGAAAAAAGAAGCGTCATATGACCGAGATCCTCGACAAGAAACTCTCTCTCAGAATCGATCCAGCTCAAGGCAGATCCCCAAGGAACCACAACTTGATCCACTGTAGAGGCAATATGATAAAATCGCATGGGGCTTAACACAATCTCTTTAAAAAGATCCGTGATAAAATCAGAGCCGTGGCGCATTTCTCGTCCGCTCGATCCAAACGCAAAAGCCGCCATCCGAGTGCCTCGAAGGGGGGTGCCGATGGTCACCACTTCGATTTTTTTTTCTGGAGGCGCAATGTTCAGGGCATAGCAGGCTCCCACTAATCCACCCATCGAATGTCCCACGATCACGAGATCATCGCGCCCTGTTTCCTTAGAAATAAGATCCGCTTTTGTAGCGACGCTCTTTGCGTGTTCTCGAATGGATGCGAAGGGACGACTTAAATTGAGAGTATAGATGGGGCCTGTGCCAAAAGATACTAGCGCTCTTTGGATAAAAAACCACGCGGAAGCGTTGTGCAAGTAGCCGTGTACAAGCAAAACGGGGCGCCCCGTTTTCAACATTTGTGAAGAATGCCTCTGCGAAAAAAAAACAAATGGGCGCAAAAACACCCCTAAACCGATTGCAAAGACTTCAAACACGATCGCATGCGCCCATTGCATCGGCCTCTTCCAAAAATTAGAAAAATTCTCCGCCACCCAAAGGAGCGCTTTAAGAGCGCCAAAAAGAGAAAAAATCAGGGCAGCCCCAAAACAAAGAGGGGCAAGCGAGGGCGACATGTGATACGCCAATAAATAGCCCAAGCTGCTCACAAGAACGCATGTCAACCAAAAAATCGAGAGCAAATAATTTGAACCCATACCTCGATAGGCTACAAAAAATTATTTATAGATGCCAGGACAATGTTTTTCCATGGCTTTTTCAAAGGCTGTAAGCCTTTCTTTATCTTGGGTTTTTAGCCATGCATATAGCTCACGCGTAGCTCTTTCCCATTCGATTTCGGGGGGTCTCGGAGGTCTCTCATCGAAAAAAAATCTCCCTGGATCGATCTGTATAAGCCGCCCTTCAACAACTCCAAAATTCCCCTCGACATGTTTATCATCGTCGTAAATATTTTTGGCCATGCGCCGAGCGATCAGCGAGAGAAAATCTTCGATCATCGCATCGAATTTTTCAGGAGACAAAGTGAGAAGCGTTTGGTAGAGCAGATCTCCTTTTCTTTGGACAACAAAAGGGGCTCGGTTCAAATCAACAAAACAAGAGCCAACACGCAGGCGAGGGAGAGTTTCTGCTGAAGATCCCAGATAAAGCGCTACGATCTGAGTTTCCTCTGGCATCTCTTTTTGCGCCACCCTATAGCTCGTTTGCGCAAAAAATTTTCGTAGCTCCCATTTGTCGCAACGCAGACGCAGACCTCTGGTCCAAAAGGGTTTTGTGAAATAGCGATGATTAAAAAATTTAACAACCCAAAAACCATCTTCGCTTTCAAAAGCGATCATCTGTCGCCCATGCCCCAGAGGGCGATAATTTTGCGATACAATGGCTTTTATTTCAGGAGATAAGAGAGGCTCTTGCCTCTCGGACAGCGCGCCGTAGATCGGCCACTGAGAGACATGATTCGCTCCCATGTAAAGACAGGCACCAATCCCCAGAACAAAGAAAAAAAATCTCAGGGCTCGCATAGGTTTAAAGAAAATTTCCCTGGAGGCTCAATCCATTTTCCCTCGCACTGAATCAGCGCAATAAGCCTTGCGTCAGCCTCCGCAAAGGCAATATCTCGCTCCACACATTTTTTTCCCAAATACAGATCGATCTTTCCAGGTTTCGAGCCTACATAGCCAAAATCGGCGTCGGCCATTTCCCCAGGGCCATTGACAACACAGCCCATAATCGCAATTTTCACTCCAGGAAGATGGTTTGTTTTTTCTCGAATGCGGCGCGAGGTTTCCTGTAAATCAAACAAGGTTCGACCGCATCCTGGACAAGAAATAAAGTCGGTCTTCACCATGCGGAGTCGAGCTGCTTGTAAAAGCTGAAAACTTATGCGCCGACGCACTGACAGGGGCTGATTTCCAAGCAAACAAACGCCTCTCGCTTTTTTATCGCAAAGAGCCGATCCCATAGCCGCAGCGGCCTGTATCGCCAAATCCTCTTCGGCGCAAGGAAATGTCTCCACTAAAACTCCTGAAGGCATCTCCTCTTGGCTCGTACATACAGAAATTCCAAGGGCTCGCAAAGCCTCCCTTCTTTCTTCCTCTATTGCATCGACCCAGAGACAATCTGCAGACTGCATCGTTTTGATAGGAGAGCCAGAGCGCATATCGCAACCAATATCTTCAAAAAAGGCCGCAAGAGCCATGTCTTTTTCACTCACCCTCAAAACCACAAGAGAGGTTTGTTCAACAGATCCAAAGACGCTGACAGAGCGCCCTGTTTCACAAAAACGAATCAATCGCCTACAAGGATCTATCTCATCGCAAGGATCTTCCGTCAAAGAGATCCGAATCGTATCGCCGAGCCCCTCTAAAAGTAAAGCCCCGATCCCCATGGCCGATTTCACCCGCCCCTCTTCTCCCTCTCCAGCCTCTGTCACCCCAAGATGCAGCGGATAGTCCCATCCAAGATTTTCCATCTCTTGGTGCAAGAGTCTATACGCCTCGATCATAATCGCAGGATGGCTCGCTTTCATCGAAAAAATAAACCCGTGATAATTCGCCCGTCTTCCTATTCGGGCAAATTCGAGCGCTGATTCCACCATCCCGCGCGGCGTATCGCCATAGCGATTCATAATTCGATCAGACAACGATCCGTGATTCGTTCCGATGCGAATCGCCCGTTGCAAACGCTTACATTTTTCCACGAAAGGCAAAAAAGTCTCTTCTATCTTCAAAAGCTCTTGCGCATAGAGAGCCTCATCATACTCAATCACCTTAAAAGTTGCCCTGCGATCGACAAAATTGCCTGGATTGATCCGGATTTTATCAGCAAACTCCGCCGCTAAAAGGGCAGCAGGTGGATAAAAGTGAATATCGGCCACAAGAGGCAAAAAACAGCCCCGATGCGCGAGATAGTTTTTAATTCCCTCTAGAGCTTCCGCTTCCTTCTTCCCCTGCACCGTCACACGAACAATTTCACAGCCAACGTCCGCCAGACGCAAAATCTGCTCCCCTGTCGCTTCTACATCGCGCGTGTTTGTGGTGGTCATCGACTGAATCCGGATCGGATTCAACCCCCCAATCCCCACAGAGCCGACCTTCACCTCGCGCGTGGCAAATCGCTTAGCAAAGAACATGTTCAATCCAGCGCATCGCAAGCGCCAAAACCTTTTCAAAAGGTTGGCTTGCATCGAGAAGATGAAAACGTTTGGGATTTTTTTGATGGATCGACAGGTAAGCCTCCCTCACCTTGCGGTGAAAGGCAAGAGTCTCCGCTTCCATCCGATCTTGATGGCGCACTTTTTTCGCACGCATAAGACCTACCTCTGGATCGATATCGAGATAGAGAGTTAAAGCAGGCTCTAGTCCCTGCGAAAGAAATTTGCAAAATGCCTCGACCTCAGACATGCCAAGACCGCGCGCAAAGCCCTGATAGGCGATGGTTGAATCATGAAATCGATCGCAAAGAACCACTTTACCAGAGCGCAGAGCGGGAAGGATCGTCTCCTCTACATGCTGCGCGCGCGAGGCGAGGAATAAGGAGAGCTCCGCGTAGGAAGATAGCGGCTCTTTATGCTTTAAAAGCATGTCGCGGATTGTTTCTCCCAAAAAAGTCCCTCCTGGCTCGCGTGTCTTTAGGACTTTTCTTTGGGACGAGAGCTTTGGCAGGATCGCTTCAATCAGCGTTGTTTTTCCAGCCCCCTCACCCCCCTCAAATGTAATGAACACCCCGCTCATTCCTCTGCGATCGCTCCGATTTTTTGGACGCCGACCACTAAATCCTTGTCCTCTTTGAGATTCACAAGACGCACCCCTTGTGTAGCCCTTCCAAGAACCCTCACCTCGCGCATCGGAATCCGCACAGCTTGGCCCTCCCCTGACATGAGGAGAACACTATCGGAGTCTTCCACACTCAGTGCCGCCACCACTAGGCCATTGCGCTCCGATGCAATGATTGAGCGAACGCCCATCACGCCCCGATTGGTTTGACGAAACTCATCGACCTTAGAGCGTTTGCCATAGCCATTTTCACAGACAATCAAAATCGTCTCTTCTGGAGAGACCACTTCACAGCCTACGACTTTATCCTCTTTTTCATTGCGAAGCGTAATGGCTCGCACACCGCGCCCTATCCGGCCAATCGAGCGGACAAGACTTTCATCAAAGCGCACCGCCATGCCGCTGCTTGTGAAAATCATAATTTGCTGCTTAGGCCGCGTGATTCGCGCCGCAATCAGCTCATCGCCCTCATCAATTGTCAGAGCAAAGACCCCCTTGCGTCGCGGGTTATTGAATGCGGAAAGCTCTGTTTTTTTCACCACGCCTTTCAGTGTCGCAAGTAAGATCCATGCCTCTTCTTCAAAGCTGCGCACTTTGAGAATCGCAGCGACCCTTTCGCCCTCTCTCAAATCTTCCAATAAATTGATCAAAGGACGCCCTTTGGTTCTTCGTCCTGCCTCAGGGATTTGCCATACCTTGATCCAATAGCATCGGCCGTGATTTGTAAATAAAAGGAGGTGATCGTGCGTCGAAGCGACGTAAATATCTTTTAAGACATCCGCTTCTTTTTTCATCTCCATGCCCGCAATCCCAGCACCGCCACGACGCTGCTCTCGGAACACATCGATGGGCATTCTCTTGATGTAGTCGTCATCGGAAATCGTAATCACCACTGGCTCATCCGCGATGAGATCTTCCATTAAGAATTCCCCCTCGGCCGCGATAATTTTTGTTTTTCTTTCCGATTTTTGCGTCCTCTTAATCTCTTCGAGCTCTTCTCGAATAATATCTTTCACCATCGCCTCTGAAGCCAAAATCGCTTGATAGTGAGCGATTTTCTCCAAAAGATCTTTGTATTCGGCGTTGATTTTATCCGCTTCCAGGCCAGTTAACTGATAGAGGCGTAGGTCCAAGACAGCATTGGCTTGTTTTTCCGAAAGAACAAAACGCTCCATCAGCTCCGCGCGCGCCGTGTCTCGGCTCGAAGAGGCGCGAATGATTCTAACGACCTCATCGAGATGATCCAACGCCCTCAGATACCCTTCCAAAATGTGCGCTCTGGCTTCAGCCCTTGCCAGTTCAAAGCGCGTGCGACGGCGAATGACCTCTATGCGATGATCAATCCAAGCCGTCATAAAATGCTTAATATTCATCGTCCGCGGCAAGCCGTGATCGAGAGCGAGCATGTTGCAGCCGAAGGTCACCTGCAGATCGCTATTTTTATAGAGCTGATTCATGGCGACATCGGGCATCTCGCCCCGTTTCAGCTCTAGAACAATGCGCATCCCATCTTTATCGGATTCATCGCGAATATCAGAGAGGCTTGTCATTGATTTGTTGTTGATTAATTCAGCGATTTGCTCAATGAGCCGCGATTTATTGACGTTATAGGGAATTTCATCCACTACGATCTGCTGTCTTTGATTCGGCAAATCCTCTACGCGCAAAGAGCCTCTCACGGAGAGTTTCCCACGCCCTGTGTGATACGCCTCTTTAATGCCGCGAAGACCGCAAATGATGCCGCCTGTTGGAAAATCGGGCCCTGGCATCACTTTCATGATCTCGTCAATGGAAACATTGCGATTTTCAAGGACGAGAAGAATGGCTTGAATGAGTTCCAAAAGATTGTGCGAGGGAATATTCGTCGCCATCCCCACTGCAATCCCTGTGGAGCCATTGCACAAAAGGTTTGGAAATTTCGCTGGAAAAACAACGGGCTCCGTCTTTGTTTCGTCATAGTTGGGCACTGTGTCCACTGTGTCTTTATCGAGATCCTCCATGAGTCCCATTGCTGCCTGGGTCAGGCGAGCCTCAGTGTAACGCATCGCGGCAGGTGGATCGCCGTCGATCGAACCAAAGTTTCCCTGCCCATTAATGAGCGTGTAGCGCATCGCCCAATCTTGAGCCATCCGCACGAGGGTAGGGTAAATGACCGTTTCGCCATGAGGGTGATAATCCCCAGAGGTATCGCCCGAAATTTTCGCACACTTTCTATGCTTTGCCCCAGGCGTCAGGTTCAATTGGCGCATGGCATATAAAATTCGGCGCTGCGAGGGTTTTAATCCATCGCGCACATCGGGCAGAGCCCTCGAAATAATGACCGACATAGAGTAGCGAAGATAGCTTTCCTTCATCTCCTCTTCGACATTGCGCGCTATGATCACTTCATCTTTCGTATAGGACATACACTTCCTTAAATATCGAGATTTTTAACCGAGAGGGCGTGTTGTTCGATAAAGAGGCGTCTAGGTTCAACCTCTTCCCCCATCAACATAGAAAACATTCGATCCGCTGAGATCGCATCGGGCAGAGTCACTTTCATCAAAGTGCGCTTCGCAGGGTCCATCGTGGTCTCCCAGAGCTGGTCCGCGTTCATTTCTCCAAGACCCTTGTAGCGCTGTATTTCAATCCCCTTTCTTCCATTGACGCGAACCGAATCAATGACCTCTTTCAGTGTGTGGAGCAAAGTTACTTTTCCTTCTTCATGAAGCTCGAAAATCATTCCCTCTGCAATCACATACTGATCTAATCGCAACCCAAAAACACCCAGTTTTTTCAAAAGGGATGTAAGGCGATTCGAATCATAGAGTTCAACGAAAC
>CAIPFQ010000123.1 GCA_903864395.1 uncultured Chlamydiae bacterium
GCCGCGCTCTGGCTTAAATGGTGGCGTAGGGCCGATTTCCCCAAACTCTTCATGTGCGCTGCTGTGATAAAAATCTCCAGATCTGCAATGCGAATATTTTTTAAACTCATGAATCCTATTTTTTGTTAGTTTATTTTTTATCTCAAATCGAAAAAATCGATTTTCTATATTTATTATATCAATAACAAAAATAAATAAAAAGAGGTTATTATCGTGTCTTATTAAAAAGGAGCGTTTTTTTATGGGAATACTAAAATTTTTTCAATCTCTTTGTCGACTGAGCTTTGGCGACTTTGAAAAGGAAGAGTTTAAAAAATTTATTAAAATGGGAGTGATCTTCGCTCTGATGATTGGAATCTACTGGACGCTGCGTCCTTTAAAAGACGCTGTTTTTATGCAGATTGTAGATAAGCTACAGCTTCCTTTTGCAAAAACCTTTTCCCTTCTGGTTCTTTTGCCGATGGTCATGTTTTATACAAAACTGATCAGCCGATTTTCGAAAGAAAAAATGTTGATTGTGCTGCCTCTATTTTATGGGGCTCTCACTCTAGGGTTTAGCGCATTGATGCTCATCTTTCAGGGCTCTGCCATAGAGATCGCAGCGCGCTCTTTGCCTTTTTTGATTGCGACAAAAATGATGGGGTATCTTTTTTACGTATTTGTCGAAAGCTTTGGCTCTCTCGTCATTGCTCTTTTTTGGGCTTTTGCGACTGATACAACCGTGGCAAATTCTGCGAAAAGAGGGTTTCCTTTAGTCGTCGCGATCGGTCAGATGGGGGGTGTCATTCTTCCCTATGTAGTGGGAGGTCTGCCGTATCGCCTTGGATTAGCAACAGATTCTTTATCTCTTTTGTGTCTCGGAGCTTTGATCCTTCTCCTCATTCCGCTAGTGCGCTACTTTTTTCGCTCAACGCCAAAAGATCTTCTCATTTCTACACAAGCGTCAGAACCTCTGCACACAGAGAGGCAAGAAGAACCAGGGTTTTTAGAAGGGCTTAAACTGCTGCTAAGGAACCGTTATCTGCTTGGTATTTTCGCGGCAAACTTTATTTATGAAGTGGTTGTGACAATTTTTGACTTTAACTTTAAATTGGCCGCAGCAGCTGAGTATTCGGGTGTCGCCCTCAGTCACTACTTGAGCGTTTACGGATCGAGTGTAAATGTTGTTTCCCTGCTCTGTCTCTTGCTTGGCATTAGCAATGTAACGAGATTTTTAGGTGTTGGGGTCGCTCTTGCGATGATGCCGTTGATTGTTGGCGGAGCGGTTTTGGGCTTTTTGAGTTTCAACTCGCTCTCCTTCCTCTTTATTTTAATGGTAGGCTCAAAAGCGATCAATTACGCGCTCAACGGCCCCGCTCTTAAACAGCTTTACATCCCGACAAGCTCTGATGCGAAATTTAAGGCGCAGGCCTGGATTGAGACGTTTGGCTCTCGCTCTTCAAAACAGGCTGGATCGTGCTTTAACATGTCGCTCGCACCGCTGCAGTCTACCTTTGGGGCTCTCGCTGGCAAGTCATACTATTTGATGCTCAGCGGTTGCCTCTGCTTTCCTCTGCTAGCTCTTTGGTTCATTGTCGCTCTCTTCCTAGGCAAATCTTTTAAGAAAGCGGTGAACACTAAGAGTGTGATTTGTTAAGCTCGACTTTGTAATGCATGCCACATGCGCTCGAAAACACGCGAGAAAGTGAAAAGAAAAATCGCCCTTGTGTTACCATTGTGTCTTTGAAAAAAACAGGACACGGATGGAATACAGGACAGAGTGGACGCGAGAGGAAATTCGCGCAATTTACGATCAGCCTCTTTTGAGTCTGGTTTTTGAAGCCGCTTCGGTACATCGAGCGCATCATAGCGCAGAGCAAGTGCAGGTATGTTCTTTAATTTCTATTAAGACAGGGGGCTGTCCAGAAGACTGCAAATACTGTCCTCAAGCGGCGCGCTATCATACAGGCGTGGAAGCGAGTGCCCTCATGAGTGAAGAGGCCATTGTTGCGGATGCTAAACAGGCAATGGACAAGGGGGCGACAAGGGTTTGTCTAGGCGCTGCTTGGCGATCGGTTAGAGACAGCGCTCAGTTTGATCTCGTGTTGAGAGCTGTGCGTAAAATTGCCGACATGGGGGTTGAAGTGTGCTGCACGCTCGGGATGCTAAGTGAATCTCAAGCGCAAAAACTGAAAGAAGCGGGACTTTACGCCTACAATCACAACCTCGATACTTCCTCTGAATTTTATTCGTCGATCATCACAACGCGCAAAACCGAAGATCGGCTCAAAACACTAGACGCGGTGGAAAAAGCGGGGATCAGTGTTTGCTGCGGCGGCATTATCGGCATGGGAGAGACCATTGAAGATCGGGTCTCTCTTCTCCATACTCTTGCGACTAGAAACCCTCACCCTGAATCGGTGCCCATTAATCTTCTCGTTCCTGTGGCAGGAACCCCTTTGGAGGCGCGCCCCCCTGTTCCCATTTGGGAGATGGTGCGGATGATTGCCACAGCGAGAATCTGCATGCCTAAGGCGATGGTGCGCCTTTCTGCCGGCAGACTGGAGCGCTCTCTCGAAGAGCAGGCCCTTTGTTTTTTGGCCGGCGCAAACTCCATTTTTTCTGGAGAAAAACTCCTAACGCGTCCGAATTGCACTTTTGAAGAAGATGAAAAAATGTTTGCGCTTTTTGGTTTGACGCCGCGACCTTCTTATGCAACATAAACGGGAGACAGACAGTTGTGCTTATTTGAAGATTTGCTAGAGCAAAATGAAGGGAAAACCCTAGAATTCAAAGAAAATACAAAATCTTTAACGGGGCTGATCAAGACGATCATTGCGTTCGCGAATACGTCCGGGGGCAATCTCGTTATTGGCGTTCAAGACAAGACAAAAAAAGTCATTGGACTTGAAGATGTTCTTTTAGAAGAAGAGCGGCTTGCTAGCGCAATTGCTGATAGTATCTCTCCTTTACTCGTTCCAGATATCGAAATCAAAACCTATGCACACAAGGATGTGTTAATTATTCGTGTTCCTCATATAGCAGGCCCTTGTTATTTGAAGTCTGCTGGCGAACATGGGGGCGCTTATGTTCGTTTTGGCTCAACAAATCGACTTGCGGATGAAGCCACTAGAGTCTCTCTTCGTCTTTTTTCAGCAAATCTTTCTTATGACGAGACGCCACAGAGTTTAGGGAAATTAGATACAGCTCTTTTGAAAAAAATTTTTCAATCTGTTGGAAAAGATCCCACGGAGAAAAAATGTGAGATGTTGGGGATTTTGTCTTCGCGCTTAAGAAAAATTTGTCCATCAGTGGGAGGGATTTTATTGTTTGGAGAAAACCGAGAAGAATTGTTTCCTGATGCCATTGTTCGCTGCGCTCGATTTAAAGGGATTGATAA
>CAIPFQ010000124.1 GCA_903864395.1 uncultured Chlamydiae bacterium
CAAATAAAAGAAACCGCAGACAAAATCGCAGACAAAAACTCTGTCTGCAAGAAAAACAAAAGACTCGCCACCCTCGTCAAGGTCGCTCGCCTCGTATGCAAAATCGCTGATTATTGTTTTATTGCGATAGGCTGCTGTCTTTTCCTTGCAGGCTTTATATTTCCAATTCCTCTCTGGATCAGCTCTGTCATTCTTATCGCCCCACCCCTGACCCACTTTGGAGGAATTGTTCTAGATATTTATTGTCACCCATACAAGTTCCTAATCCTCGCTATACAAGCAAACAGTGAAGCTGAATCGTTACAAATAACTCTCAAGCAACTGAAATCGAAGCAGTTGGAAAAAAAGGCTATTGATTTAGATTCGTGCAATGTACCCTCTGATGAGGTTTCTTCCATAGGAAAAACCGACAAATCTTCGGATGAACTGCACGAATCTAAATCAATAGCCGAAAAAACTATTTCAATTAAAGAATTGGGCGTTGCTCACAGTAAGCGTAAAATTTGAGCCAGACTCAGTCTCCTTCGGGAGAGATTCTTCAAGAGAGATCTCTTTGTCCGAGGTGGCTGAATCTATGAGCAACGCCAAGAATTGCAAGAATCAGCTACACGCATTCAAAATATAAAGAATAAATTCATCGGTTCACACACTGAACAAGAGCCGCTGCTGCAGCTACCCGCAAAATAGGAAAAGGTTCTTTTAAAACGCCGATCAAAAAGCTAAAGGAGGTTTCTGTGCCAATTCTTCCTAGCGCTTCTAAAATATGCAATTTGCGCTCGTGATCCGCTTCCCCGTAAGCCCCTTGTAAAGCGCTGAGGACTGAGGCGTCTTGGCCCATCATCGCCAGCACTAAGCACGCTTGAAGACGGACGTTTGGATCTGCGTCTTGCAAACACTCCCTTACAATTTCCAGAGAAGATTCATCCCCTTCTTTTAAAAGAGTCGCAGCCGCCACGCCCGTAATGCCCCACGTTCTTTTTTGCAAAAAACTTTTTAGCGCCTCTTTGGCTCTAACATCTTCCAAAACAGCTAGCAGAGACACAAGATTGAGCCGCGTCATCTGATCGACTGCTTCAGGGTAATTGGGGATGTGATCGACATGGCGCACCCCGCTCGGAGAAAGGACTTGAAACAAGGGGTTAAAGCGGGTATCCCACATCCATAACTTTTTTTCATTTTGGATAAAATCGTAAATACAATCGCAGCAAAGCTCAGTAGAGACTCTTTGTCCCAAAAGCCCCAACGCTAAATTCACCCGCACATAGGGGTCTCGATTTTCCTTTAGCGCCTGTAAAGAAATTTCTATCCCCTGGCTCCCAGTGGCACTTAGAGCCGCGGCTGCTAAGCGGCGATTTTCGGCTAGGGGATCGTTTAGCCATTTTTCAAAAATGGAGCTGGGGAAAGAGGGATCAATCAATAAAGCGGCCCATGCAGCCGTGATCGCAACGGAGGGGTTAGGATCTTTTAGGCGGGGCTCTAACACTTCTTTTGCCTCTGGCAAAGCAATGCGGCGGCGATAATAAAGGCCGAGCGCGTTGAGGGCTGCAATCCGCACATCGGGGTGAGCATCTCGCGTCATGGCCAGAACCTCATCGGCTACCTCTGCAATTTCAAAGTGGGCAGCCAAAGAGCAGGCTAAGTGGCGAATGCCGGCTCGGTTGCTCGCCGCAAGCTTTTTGAATTCTTCGAGGGAAATATTTTCATACATATTGAGCAGTGCTTCAATCGCATACTGCCGCTCTTCATACGTCGAGCGATCCGATTCCACAATTTTTTTAAGTTTCGGAGCTAAGGAGCGAATTTGCAAAGCGCCTGCTGCCTTAATCGCCTCTAAGCGGACAATCCAAACTTTTTCTTCCTCAAATAGCTTGGTAATTTCATCTTTCAGGGGCGCGTCCTTATAGGAGGCTGCCATTTGCATGGCCACAGAGCGAAGGACCGCGTTAGAATCGCGCATCATTTTTTGCAAAATCGCCACAGCCATCACATCATGTGTCAGATACGTCCCAATCATCGCAGCCAGCCTGACCCCATTTTGGGTGGAGTCGAGGCCCCGTTTCAGCACACCCCAAGCCATTTCTTCTAAAACAGACCGATCGAGGATCAAGTCTGGATGCTTTGCAGAAAGAGCGTGCCAAGCCGCTAAAGCCTCTTCTTCTTTTTTTCCAGACGACAGCGCTTCGATCAACGCTGAGCCTGCAAGGCGTGAATCTGGGTACTCTGCCACGAGATAAGCGGCCTCTTGGAGAGCAGAGATAGGATCGTCAATTAAAAGATGCGCATGAACGCGCCTTAAAAGCACTTCTTCACTCGCACAAAGAGGACCGACAAAGAGGAAGAAAGCAAGTCTGATCATAATTTTTTCTTATGCCAGATTGCTTTCATTTATGGGATTATTTTTTCCTCAACACCTGGGCGCACAGGCGTGGAATTTCTTGAATCAGATAAAAAGGGACAGAGAGAACATCGCGATCGAAGGAAAGAGGGGCCTGACTAATTCTCAAGCCCAACGGAGCTTTTTTTTCCGTCATAAATTGCCTTAAAGAGCGCAATCTTCCAATTTCCCCTGCTTTCACTTCAATCGGTATAATATGCCCTTCCACCTCAATGACATAGTCCACTTCAGCATCCGTTCCGCTTTTTTCTCTTTCCCAATAGTACAGAAGACCTTTTTGGTAGGGTTTTTGGTAAACAATGAGTTCCTGCCCGACAAATTGCTCTGCCAACTTTCCTTGATTGACCCCTATGAGATCTTCAGCATCGATGACTGAAACAGGCGGCTGAGACAGCAGACCAAGATCTAAAAAAAGAAGCTTAAATTTCTTTTCATGTCTTTGCGATGCGAGAGGAGAGCCCGAAGCAGAGTTAGCAAAAACCTGATGCAAAATACCTGTGCGAGTTAATACGTCAAGAGACTCCATGTAATCGCGCGATTGCGCATAGGGGTGAATTTTAGCATACTTAAAATGTTCCGCAATGAGGCGGGGTGCATTTTCAAATAAAAGCCTCATAAATTTCTGCTGCGAATTTTTTGGATATTTTCCCAAATCACTTTCATAAACATTCAAAATATTTTGGTGAATCGCATCGAGATCTAAAAAACGCCCCGTTTTTAAGAAGGAGACAACAGCAGCTGGCATGCCACCTACAATAAAATATTCTTTCACAGATCGAAGAAGGCTTGCATGCGTTGCGGGTCCGATCGCATCGGGTCCGTTGAGCCGTACCTCTTGAAGCCATTGCTGCGTCAATATTTCTCCTTTTGCGATTAAAAACTCGGTGAAAGACATGGGGCGCATGTAAAAATATTCTACTCTGCCTACAGGAAAAGAAATTTTTTCGTCGCTCAAAATAAATTCGAGAAGGGATCCTGCCCCGATGATATGAAGATCGGGCATTTGTTCCTTAAAAAAACGAAGGCTAAGAAGAGCGTTGGGACACGCTTGAATTTCATCGAAAAATAAAAGTGTTTGTCCTGCAATGATGGGATGCCTGAATCGAGTGGATAAATCTCTCACAATCAGCCCTGGGCTCAAATCCCCATCAAAAGCTTTTCGAGCCTCTTTCGATTCCTCAAAATTAATCGTAAGCATCGATGCAAAATGCTCTTTCCCAAATTGCTCAACCACATAGGTTTTGCCAATTTGCCTAGCCCCTCGAAGAAGGAGTGGCATGCGATCCATCTTATCTTTCCATAAAATCAAGTCTTTTTCGATCGGTCTCTTCATAATACCCCCCAATTTCCAGGATTTTTGCAGAAAATACACGGGTATTTTTCTGCAATTTTGCAGAAAAACAAGGATTCAAACAACAACAAAACACAACTAACTCACCACAAGACGCTTAAAACCTAGGCGAGAGCGCCGTATCTTTCTTTCAAGTACTCATGAGCAAGAGTAGGCTCAAAATCTGCGTAATGTTCCTGGATCAAAAACAGGGCTATTTCCTTCGATCCTATGGGCACTTGACGGATTACTGGCTTTTCCAACCTTTTTACCCAAGAGACCCCTTGCGCTAAACGTCCTGAGACTTTTTGATAGCCTCTTGGCTTGCCTGAGGCTCATGTTTAGGTTTTCTGCCGCCTGAGCCATCGTTTGTCGTTTTTCATGAACTTTTCTCGGCTATTGGTTTAAATTCCTGCAATGTACCCTCTGATAAGGTTTCTTCCGTAGGAGAAACAGGCAAATATTCGACTGAACTGCACGAATTTAAGCCAATAGCCAAATCAGGAAGCGCCTATCTTAAACGTGAGGCCGTAGAATGGCCGACCAGCAGTCTATACTTCCGTTGGCTCAGAGAACCAGATCGTGATTTCAGATTGAACCAGTTAATTAATCAAAAATTGTCAGCAAATCGACGCATGGAATCTTTAACGCATAGAATTGAAGGCTACAAATTAGGCCCTGCGGAGGTCACTCCAAATCTAAGCGAGGATGATATCCCTAGACACGAGAAAGAGATAGAAAAAATAATGGTTCATTTTTACGAAGAAAACCCACAGACAGCAGAAATTACAGAGAAGCTAAAAAGAAGATTGAGGCAAAAACTTTAAAATCCTTACGCAAGCGCGCCCAGAATTCTGCCGCCGATGAGGTGGAAATGGAGGTGAAAAATTTCTTGGCCCGCATCAGGCCCATTATTGGTGATGAGGCGATATCCATCGGAAATGCCTTTTTGAATCGCAATCTTTTGCGCGACCTCTATCATTTCTCCGATTAAAACCAAATCCTCTGGCTCTACCCTTTGAAGACTCGGAATTTCTTTTTTAGGCATGATCAGAATGTGAATAGGCGCTACGGGATGAAGATCCTCAATCGCCAAAATTCGCTCATTTTCAAAAACTTTTTTACAAG
>CAIPFQ010000125.1 GCA_903864395.1 uncultured Chlamydiae bacterium
ATTCGAGCCACCCAGAAAAAGAGAATATCATGTCCTGTAACCAATACGGAGGTGGGATAAAACTTTGCCAACTCAGCGGTTTTTTTTGGCCATCCTAAAGTGCTTAATGGCCAGATTCCCGAGGAAAACCAAGTATCGAGAACATCTTCGTCTTGGTGCCAAAGCTCAGGTTCTCTCTCTGCCTCTGGCGGCGCACCGTCTTGATCCCAACAAACCACTTGGGCCTGAGGCCCATACCAAACGGGAATTCGATGCCCCCACCAAAGCTGTCTTGAAATACACCAATCGCGCAAATTCTCAATCCAATGAAGATAGGTCGTTTCCCAATGAGGGGGAATGAGTTTTACGCGAGACTCTTTAACGGCCGAAATGAGCTTTTCCTTGAAATGGGACATTTTGACAAACCATTGCTTGGAAAGATAAGGCTGTATCACCGCCTTGGATCGGTAAGAAACGCCTACGCGCAGCAAATAGGGATCTACTTTTTCTAAAAACCCCTCAGACTTCAGGGCGTGAACCACAGCGATGCGCGCCTCTTCGACGGCAAGCCCCGCAAATTGCCCCCCCTTCTCATTGATTTTTGCGTCGGGCGTTAAAATATTGATGGAGGGAAGGTTGTGGCGTCTGCCTGCCTCAAAATCGTTAAAGTCGTGGGCCGGGGTGATTTTAACAGCGCCCGTTCCAAAGGCAGGATCTACAAAGGGGTCTCCAATCACGGGAATTTCTCTGTCTGACAGAGGCAATTTGACCCGCTGTCCGATCCAGTGCGCATAGCGCTCATCGCTCGGGTGAACCGCGAGAGCCGTGTCTCCTAGCATTGTTTCAGGGCGCGTTGTCGCAACAACAATTGCTCCGCTTCCCTCGGCAAGAGGGTAGCGGATATGCCAAAGAAACGAAGGTCTCTCCTCGTATTCTACCTCGTCGTCAGAGAGAGCGGTTCCTGCGACAGGATCCCAGTTGACGAGGTAGTCGCCGCGATAAATCAGCCCATCGTCAAACATTTTTTTAAATGCGGCGCGAACAGCTGCGTTACACCCTTCGTCCATCGTAAAGCGGAGCCGCGACCAGTCGCAGGAGCAGCCGAGTTTTCTTAACTGGCCGAGGATCTGTGTTTCACACGTTTCTTTCCAATCCCATACGTGGCACAAAAACTCTTCGCGCCCGAAGGCAGAGCGCCGTTTCCCTGTTTTGATGTAAAGATTGCGTTCAACGACGGTTTGTGTCGCGATCCCCGCGTGATCTGTGCCAGGAATCCAAAGCACTTCATACCCTTGCATGCGCTTCCAACGAATAAGAATGTCTTGGATGGTGTCGACAAGGGCGTGTCCCATGTGCAGAACTCCCGTAACATTGGGAGGGGGAATAACAATGGAAAAGGGGGGTTTTTTAGAATGGGGGTCGGCTGTATAAAAGCCTTGGGCTTCCCAAAAGGAACCCCATTTTTCTTCGACAATCGTTGGATCGTAGACGCTAGGGAAATTATGCATGTTAGCATGTTAGCAGAGTTTTTGAATTTGTGCAAAAGTGAAATAGATCGAGCTGTCGATAGAGTTCTTTTTTTTCCCAAGAAAAAGCTCTTTCGATCCATCCTTTTTTTTCATCAATCCATCCCTTTAAGAAGTAAGCGGGCAGTGCTGTTGTAGGTGGGTAAGGCGAATCGAGGGCGAAGCTAAAATGGGCGAGTGCTTTGTCAGACCCTTCTGTCAAATATAAATACGTCCCATAAGGGAAATAAAGAGGAGAAGTTTCTTGCGAGAGAGCTGTGGGGACATATTTTTCAAAGAGATTTTTTGCTTCCGTATACTTTTTGGTGAGAAGGGCGTGCCAAGCTTCTAGGGCTTCGAATTCGAGCCTCTCTGATTTTGCAAATTTGCATTTTTTGAGCTGAGAAAAAATCTGCGTTAAGCCCTCTGTCTTGTGCGATGAGAGCTCATTGCGGATCTGCCGCTTGAGGCAGCGAGACTCCCAGAGGCTAAGGCGTGGGGGAATGGGGGTCTTACCTATCGGTTCCAATGAGGCTCTTATTGCTGCGATCCGAGGAAAAGGGAGTTTTAGAAATGGGAGAGCGAGATGAGGTTTTTCTTCTTCGATTTCTAAGAGAGCAAAGACTGCGTTTGCCAAAAGGGGTTCATCAACGGGTTCAATTTTGAGAATTTCTGTCGCAATTTCGGCGAGAATGGGTGGCTTGGCCAGCCAAAATGCAAGTTGGATTGCGAGAGAGATTGGGGTGTTTTCTGTCGGCTCTATGAAAGGGATAGATTCCCAATTCTTTTCAAGGCTCTCTAGAAGCGCCTGGGTGTCTGGGTTGGCGAGGAGGTTGGAAATATGGCGCAGAGCGAGGAGAATGATTCGGTAAGCGGCTTCTCGGTGGTTGAGAGAGCTGTTATGCATTCTGTAAACAATATGTTCTTTGAGGAGGGGAAGGAGAAAGTGTTTGGGAAATTTGCGCAAAGCCAATTCCAAGCATTTCGATTCTTCCTCGCTCTCTGCAAGGGCTTCATAGACAAGAGCTTTACCCAAATATTCCAGAGGAGCGCCAGAGGTGCGATAAAGCTCTTCGAATTCTTTGAGAGCGAGGTGAAAGACGGTCTCATCTTTCAAGGCTTTTCCCTTTTCCAAAAGCGTAAGCCCCGCACGAAAAAGGGCTTCGCGTCCTTCGAGCCTGCCAGGGAATGATTGCCCGATCCGTCGATATTCTTTCAAAGCGAGATCGTAAAGCTTGTGGCTGAGAAATGAGTTGGGCACAGCAAGGCAGTTCACTGTGAGGTTATGGCTGCCATCGTAGAAAAACCATTGTCGGAGAAAAAATTTTTCATCCTTATGAAGAAAGCCTGCGTGGCTCCCCCTAAGGGGCAAGCGGCTTAGAAAATTTAAAATGAGAAATTCGTCAATAGAAACTTTTAAAGAATCTTCAATTTTTTCGATGCGAATTTTGTGCCATGTATCTGGCTTGATAGAAAAGTTTTGTGCTTCCATGACTTGGACATTGTTGCGAAAGAGTCGGCAAGAGGTAAGATGGATCCAGAGGCAATACCCTTCTTCGAGACTTTTTCTCGTTTCGGCTTCGGGAATACTGAGTAAAAAGCCGACGCCTCGGCTTCCTTCGGAGAGGGCGATTTCGGTTTCCATCATGAGATTTTCGGCAAAAGGGCGCTGAGAGATGGCGAGCGCTGCCCAATCGGTGACATCGAGAGATTTTGTGATGGCAATATGTTTGGCGAGAAGAATATTTTCTTGGAATTTCCAATGCTCTTTTTTCTTAAGATCTAAAGAGCCTAAATAAATCCATTCAGGGCGCCCTTCGATATAATTTTTTATTTCGGCGATAAGATCTTCTGTTGACTCGTAGCGCTCCGACAGTTTTGGGTGGAGGCATTTTTTGCAGATGGAGGCGAGTTGGCGGGGAATGTCGCGGTAGGGGGCCATTTCCATTGGGTCGATGAGTTCTTCATTGTTTGGTTTTTTGTAAAAAGAGAGGGTTCTTTTGCGTTGAAAGGGGAGTTGCAGTGTGAGGAGTTGATAGAGGATAACGCCGAGGGCATAAATATCGATTTGTACGGAAGGGGGAAAAAGACCTGTTAAACATTCGGGGGGCATGTAGGCGAGAGTGCCGGTGATTTTTCCAGGTCTTGTAAGGTCTTCTCGATTTTGCAAGGGGAAGGAAGAATGTTCAGAGGCAGGTTTTTGGATATGGTCAAGAAAATCGGCAATGCCCCAGTCAAAAATCATGACTTCGCCATACTTTCCAATGAGGATGTTTTCTGGCTTGAGGTCTCTATGTAAAATGCCTTTGGAGTGGGTGTAGGCGACCGCTTCGCAAACTTGAAGAAAGATGCGCGTGAGGGAGGGGATAGATCTGCCGATGGGATGCGATGGTTCTGCGATCTTTTCTTGTGTTTTGCGCAAAACTTGGCGCAGCGTTTCTCCGTCGACAAAGGGCATGGTGTAATAAGTGTCTTCAACATTTTTTTCTATGGAGAGAATTGGGATGATGGAGGGGTGGGCGAGGGTGCTTGCGACCTCGGCTTCGCGCAAAAACCGTTGTTGGAGAGCTTTATTCATTTTCAGATCAGGCCGAATCCGTTTGAGGGCGATATTGCGGTGGCATGAAAAATCTTTAGCGAGAAACACCTCACCCATCCCGCCTCTGCCGAGGCTTTTTAGGATTGAATAGGGGCCGATGGAGGCCGGAAGGTTTTTGAGAATTTGTTCCATAAAAAATAATCATCTGTTTTGACTGGATTTTGTCCATTTTTCAGCACTAGACCCCCGTTCTATTTAGTTTGCAGCGAACGAATTTTATTTAGATGGGTAAAAAATACCCATCTGCATAAAATTCATTCTACAGCGAACCAAATATTCAAAGGCGCACAGTACTGATAAATGGACAAAGTCCAATGTAATAGAGGGCGACATCGTCGCATACGTTGGAAATTTTAGCAAGAGGGACATTAAAAAAATGAAGAAAAAAATTGTTTTAACGGGAGATCGCCCGACGGGTCCTCTTCACTTAGGGCATTATGTGGGCTCTCTCGCCGCGAGAGTGCGTCTGCAAGAGAGTTGTCGGCAATTTGTGATGATCGCGGATGCGCAAGCGCTGACTGATCATGCCGACCAGCCGGGGAAAGTGAGGGAGAATGTTTTAGAGGTGGCTCTCGATTATCTTGCTGTGGGGCTCGATCCGCAAAAAACGACTATTTTCATTCAGTCTGAAGTTCCTGCCTTGCCTGAGCTTACGCAATATTTTCTCAATCTTGTGACCTGGAATCGCCTGAAACACAATCCGACGGTGAAGCTAGAGATTCAGCAAAAGGGGTTTGGCGAAGAGGTGCCAGCTGGCTTTATGGTGTATCCTATCTCTCAAGCAGCTGACATCACGGCGTTTAAGGCGAGTCTTGTCCCTGTGGGGGAGGATCAGATCCCGATGATTGAACAGACAGTTGAGCTGGTGCGTAAATTCAACCGCCTCTATCGGACGGGTGTTTTGGTGGAGCCTGAGGTTCTGATTTCCTCTGTGGCGCGCTTGCCAGGGGTGGATGGCAAGGCCAAGATGGGCAAAAGCTTGGGGAACGCGATTTTTTTGAGCGATTCTTCTGATGTTCTAGCGAAGAAGGTGAAGGGGATGTACACCGACCCTGGTCATTTAAGGGTGGAAGATCCTGGGAAAGTCGAGGGAAATCCGGTGTTCACTTATCTGGACGCGTTTGCGGAGGATAAGGCGTATGTGGCTGGACTCAAGGAGCACTATGCGCGGGGGGGGCTTGGTGACTCTGGGGTGAAAAAATATTTACTTGAAGTGTTGGAAGCTTTTTTGCATCCGATTCGAGAGAGAAGGCAAGAGTTTGCTAAGCATCCAGAAGGTGTGATGCAAATGCTGCGGTGTGGTACGGAGGTCGCGAGAGAATCGGCTCAAAAAACGTTGCTTGAGGTTCGTAGAGCCATGGGGATTGATTATTTTTGAAAAAAAGCTCCTGCGACTGCAGGGGCGATCACTTATCTTTGCAATTTTAGTTCCTGGAATCATTACAACGCCTTTTCAACTTCGAAGCGCGACAACCGCAGTTTTTGATCTGCACCTATTGAAGACCTCTATGGTTTACGAATATTATCTCGACTTTGCAACTTTTTTGGGTTGGATGCCTC
>CAIPFQ010000126.1 GCA_903864395.1 uncultured Chlamydiae bacterium
AGGCTCTCTGAAAAGCAAAAAGATTTGCTGCGCGCTTTCGAAGAGATAGAAACCGCAGAAAATCACCCTAATACACAGGGTTTCCTCGACAAGATCAAGGCGTTTTTCTCTGGGGGCTAAGGGTTAGAAAAAAAGCATCTAGGGGTTAACTAAAAGCTTCGCCTCCACCTCTTCGCGCGAAAAACCCTCGATAGCTACGCGCTTTAGACGCGCTGTATGGCCAGAGAGGACGGTGATTCTCGATCGGGCAATCCCCAGAGTTTTGGCAAAATAGGTCAAAAGAGCCTCATTTGCTTTCCCCTTATCAGGGATGGCTGTAATTCGGACGCGAAGCACGCCATTTTGCAGCCCCTCGATTGCATTGCGCGCAGCATTGGGGATGACTTTTACCTGCACTATCCATTTTTTGGAAATCTCACGAGGCATACAAAATTTTCCCGACGCGCTCAATGTGTTCTCGCAAAGGGGGATAAGTAATCCTGTTGTAGTCGAGAACATCGAATAGGTAAGGGGTGGGCAAATCTTCTAATTCAGCTTGAATGTGCCCCGAAAGATCCTTGTCGCTGTTAGTAATGATAGCCAGATCTATATCCGACCCAGCGGTTTCTTTTCCCATCGCCCGAGAGCCGTAAACAATCACCTGCACAATCTGTGGATGCGCTGAAAAATAATCATGCAGCAGCCTTAAAACATTCTCTGGCAATCCAAACATTATTTGGAACGCTTCTCTAGAAAATCCTTAGCCATCTTTTCCATAGCAGGGATATAGTGCTGAAGAATATTTTTTCCTGCTTCCACCGCAGCGAACTCCTGATAGACATGGGCCATTAAATTGCGATCCTCTAGCATATCGATCCAAACTTGTCCCTCATGAATCAGCTGGTGATGAAAGGCTTGTTTAATCACTTCTCGCGGCAAACTCACATCAACGCCGCTATAGACGAGATAATCTTTCATCGTCTTCCAAGAAAGCTCAAAGGTAAACTGAAACGCCCCTATGAGGGCAATCTGATATAAATGGTTTTTTGGCTCTTGGGCAATGGCTGCCATCGCCTCCCGAAGACGAGCAAAAGCCCTCGTTAAATTATCAAAGCGCTGCTTCCAGCGAATATCCTGCGTTGTCATAACCGTATTATTCTCGAAGACAATGCAAAGTGCAAGAAAAATGCGAGAAAAGCACGGACACAACAGAAATGCCAATCCTTGTGTAAATATTCGCAGATGAGTTACTCTTTGCTTTTGTAGGAGGGATTCTTAATGCGATATACTTGCCTTTTTTTAATCGGGATTTTTCTCAGTTTTTCAGAATCACTCAAGAGCGAATTAATCAATCAATCCGTTGTAAATATCTATCGTCAACCTCAAGACTGGACTTTTGACAGATTGGCTGGGCTGTTCCCATCCGATCTGTGAAAAAATTATTTGAGATTTAAAGTTGTCGCCTGTAACCTGTCGATGATAAAAAAAACAGCAGGCGACAATATGAAGTTACCATATTCCATCCAATTTTGCATAGATTCAGCGCGAACATTTCAGAA
>CAIPFQ010000127.1 GCA_903864395.1 uncultured Chlamydiae bacterium
CCTCAAGAATTATTTGATTGTAAATATTTTCTGGATGTAGATAGCGTACTTGTAAAAAGTTTTCTTCTTCAGCGTTTTCTGTTTTCTGAATGACGGAAAATTCTACGGGCGTATCGGCTCCGTTCTGAAGGACAGCGATTCTGTAGGATCGCCGCTGCTTTGAAAAAATCGACTCCCCATCGCAAAAAAGAGAAAAATTGTTGTATCCTGTGACGTAATCCAGGATGGATGGAAAAAGATCAATGTGTGTCGCTTCGCATAAATTTTCGCTCTGCAGTTGTTTTCCAGGAAAACAGCAAAAAATGGGCACTTCCGTCTGATAACGGTTTAAATGCGTTCCATGAAATAAAGCCCCCTCTTCATAAAATTCTTCGCCGTGGTCGCCTGTAATCGCAATCACTGCGGAATTTTTTACGCCCTCTGCTTCTAATAAGTGAAAAAAGCGTCCCATTAAAGAGTCAATGAAGTGAATCGCGTTTCGATATCGATTTTTCACAGGTTCGATTTCTTTCGATGTTAGAGTGAGATAGTCAATTTGTTTGACAATCGGCTCAAAGCGCAAGGGAATGTTTTTTGGAAAACTTTATTCGGAATGGGTCGCGTCGAGAAAAAAAATATAAAGATTTCCCGCCTTGCCCCCTTCCGCCTTGAGATCTCTCTCAAAAGAATCAATGCAAAGGGTATCCCGATCACAAGGCTCGAGATCTCGCTGGAAAAAATGCTCTTCGATACGAGTCGCTAAGGAACGATTTTCTCCAAAGATCGCTCGGTCCATATCGAAATAACTCAGATCTGTCGAAGAATAAACCCGGATTTTATACCCTAACTGTTTTAACAAGGCCAGCGGGATGCTGCCTCCCTTCCACTCATCGCGAACAAGGGCCCAGCTAAAGGGAAGGTTGGAATGAAAGAGAGAAAACCAAGAAAGAGGCGTCCAATTGCTGTTCGCATAGGAAGAAGAAATGTTGAGGTTTTCTTTTGCAAAGGCCATTAAGTGCGGAGCCGTTTCTTCCGTTACAAAATCCTTGCGCAACGTCTCTATGACAAAAAAATAAATATTCGGCGTATCGACTGCTGTAAGAAAGGGGAGAGCTTCTCGAAGATGGGCTTCATTTTTCAGACGGACGCGCGGCTCTTTGAGTGTGATACAGCGAGGCTCCGGCGGATAAAAAGCTCTGCCCAAAGGCAATCCCTTATGCAACTTGTTGTACAAAGGCCTTTCAAGATGCTGATGCACGAGAACTTCTAAACAACAAAGAGAAGCCCCCGTCATAGCCAAAGCCGCAATAATCTGTTGCAAAGAGAGCTTCCAAGGGCTTAAACGCGCAATGTAGCTCGTTCCCCAGTAGAGAAGCAATCCTAAAAAAGGGATGCTCACTAGCACAAACACAATCGTCGCGATCATCCCCATGTTCATGCCAAGAGCGAGAAAGACCGTTGTGAGGTGGTCAAACCCCCTTCCAAATAAGAATTTAAAAATGTACGTAATAGAAGCATCCATCAGACGCAGCAGCGTAAAAGCGGTAAAATGCAGCAGCAGTACGGTGAAAGAGAGCGCGATAAAAGGGTAAAATACGGACGAAGAGGTCCACCTTCTTAAAATATAGGCGATGAGAATAAAAACCCACACCTCTAAAAAAGCCTGGCCGAGCGCATAGAGCAAAAAGAATAGACGAAGGCCCGAAAGAGGCTCTTCTAAGAAAAGAAAATGAGACAAACTTAAAATGGAAACAGCTACAAAAAAAAAGCTGAAGTAAAGATAGTTAATTTCGTGCTTTTCAAAAAAAAATTTTTTTATTCTTTGGAGCATGAGCCTCTAAAGAGTCGCTTGAGCGCTGGATCGAATTGCGATGCAATCCAAGGAGAAACGTTGCCGTCGCATCCAGAGCTGCCATCGAGCGCATCGCTGATTGAGCAGACACGTAAAGAGCCTGGAGCAAAAATATCTTGTCTATTGGGGAATTGAGCGATCAGCTTATAAGTTCCGTTATGAATGAAAAACTCATAGGGAGCCTTGCCTCCATTGAAACGACTAGCGACCGCGTAAGGCCAGCGATGGCGATCGAAAATGGACTGTCCTTCAAGAAATTGGATTTGTTCTCCTTTTAAATGATGGAGAATGCTTGGAAACACATCCATTTGCGACACAATTTTTGAAGAAAAGTCAATTTTGCGTTGGCCAAATTTTATATAAATAGGCACACAGGTCTGCTCTTGACTCAAATGCGATCCATGAAATAAATGCCCTCTTTCAAAAAATTCTTCCCCATGATCTCCTACAAAGGCGATGACTGCATTTTTTTGCGAGGCAACATGCTGTAAAAAATCGCCAAATAAAGAGTCAATATAGGAAATCGCATTGCGATAGCGATTTTTTATTTTTTGGATCCCTTCTTCCGATTGAAAGATCTTAAGATACTCAATTTCTTTCGCAATGGGCGTAAATTGGATCTTCCAGTCAGAGGGCCAGCTGTAATTAAAATGGGTCGCATCCCAAAAGAAGATAAACACCTGCCCCTCTTCCCATTCAGGATGTTTTGAACAATCTTCTTTCCATTTTTCCATGGTTTTGCCATCGGAGTCTGCGGCAGACAGGGGCGATGGGTGATGAAAGGTTTGATAAGAATCGACGAGCTGTTTGTCGGCGCCAAATAAAAGATCTTCCATGCCATAGTAATGAAGTTCTGCAGAGGTATACACGCGGATTTTATAGCCCCATTTTTTCAAAAGAGCCAGTGGTGGGCTGCCCATTTTCCAGCCCATTTTTTGGGTGAGCCGCCAGGCGTAAGAAAATTGCGAATGAAAGAGGGAAAACCAAGAAAGATGAGATCCATTGGCGTTGGAAAGTGTCAAGGCGAACGGCGCAGCGGCTTGTTTAAAATGATGCAGATGAGGGGCGATCTCTTTCGTAAGAAAATCATCGCGCAGCGACTCTGCGACAAAAAGATAAATATTGGGTTTGATGCCTAGCCGTGTTTTATCTTGGCGGATCGCTTTTTGCACTGTGAGCTCATTTTGCGGTTTTTTTAGAGATGCTGTGAGCGGGTATTTTACCGACTGAGGGGAGAAAAAAGTTGATTTCCAGGGAATGGACTTGATAAAGGATGTGTAAGCATCAAGGTGCAATAGGGGTGCTGCGGAAAATTCCCAAAACATCAATGCTGCAGGGATGCAAACAAAGCTTTGAAGAAAATATTCGTATCGGAGATGAAGCAATTTTATAGAGGTAATTTTTTCTGTCCATCGATACAAAATCACCCCAAAGAGAGGAATGAGAGCCACAGAGCCAAACAAAAGCATCCAGACCCAAAAAGAGACGCCTGAAGCATCGAGAAGATAGAGAAAATTTTCCAACGATTCGTCAAAAACAAAATGAATGGTTTCCCAAACAGAGAGGTTGAGAATGCGGTCCATAACAAAGTCGAGAAGGTGAAAGAAGAGAAGGGTGAATGTTGCGCCAATAAAAAAGGTCGAAGCGAGTTTTCCAAGAAAGCGTCGACAGAGCCATTGAATAAAGATGAGAGAGGAAACTTCGAAAAGAGCTTGTCCTAAGGCGTATAGAAAAAAAAAGAAGCGAGATCCGCTCAAGGGGGGTTTTGTAAAAATCCCTCCTCCCGATGTAAATAGCAGCAGCGCCAAAAAGGCGCCAAAGTAGAGGTAGTTGACCTCGATTGATTTTTTGCCCATACTATAGTAGTTATACTGAGCCTAGGTTTTAGTCAATGCAGTGGATTTTTGATTTTCAGCTTTTTCTTTTTGATTTCGATGGTCTTTTAGTCGATACGGAGCGCCTTCACTATCAGGCGTACAGGGAGGTTTTGCGTTTGCGCGGCAAAGTGTTGCCTTGGAGCTTTGCGATTTATTGTGCCATGGCGCATAAAGATGCGTCGGCGATTCGAGAAGGGCTTTATGCTGCCTTTCCCGATCTAGATGCTGATTGGTCTGCGCTTTACTCTGAAAAAAGAAAAATGTATGCGAGCTTTCTTCAAGAGGGCAAGGTTCAGCTCATGCCAGGGGTTGAAACGCTTTTGCTCTCTTTAGAGCAGAAAAATAAACGCCGCTGTGTTGTGACTCACTCTCTTCTTTCTGAGACGCAAATGATCCGCGCGCACCTCCCTGTTCTTGACACGATTCCTCACTGGATTACACGCGAACAATACCACCTGCCGAAACCCGATCCCGAGTGTTATTTGACAGCGATCGAGCGTTATGGAGAGGTTGGCGATTTAGTGATAGGATTTGAAGATAGTCTTCGAGGCCTTCGGGCGCTAGAGGCGACGTCCGTTCTGCCTGTATTAGTCTGCGAGGCCAATCATCCGCTATTGCCAGAGGCGCTGTCGCGCGGTGTGCGGCATGTGCCGAGATTTTCTTGTTCATAAAGAACGCGCATGAGAAAAAGTCCGTGGGCAGGGGCTGCCATGCTCGCTTGCCGTCTATCTTTGGCTGCTAGAAGGGGAGCGATCTCAGAAACGGTTCGCTTGCCCGCACCAATATCTAAAAGAAATCCCGTGAGATTGCGGACCATTTTGTAGAGAAAGCCATCGCCTTCAAATTCTAAGCGTGCACCTCCTTCTTGGCCCACGACATCGAGTCGAAACAGAGTCCGCACTGAGTCGCGAGAGGCGCAGCCTCGATGCGCTTGGTTGGCGAAAGAAAAAAAGTCATGGGTCCCTAGAAAATGGGAAGCTCCCTCTCGCACCCGTGTAAGATCGCAGGGGTTAAAGAAGTGGTGGCGATAGAGACGGGTAAAAGGATCGAACACAGGCTCTAAATGGAGGTGATAGTGATACTCCTTAGCACTTGCACTGTAACGGGCGTGAAAATCAAAGGGAACCTCTTCGATGCAAAGGATGCGAATATCGGGAGGCAGAAGCGCGTTTAAAGAAAGGCGAAGCTTCGATACAGACAATGGTTTTTCTGTGTCAAAATGCGCTGTCTGCCCTTGTGCGTGAACCCCTGCGTCTGTGCGCCCCGATCCTGTGAGATCGACAGAATGGCGCAAGATCGTTTGCAGCGCTTTTTGGACAAGAGATTGGATGGATTGGCCCGTGTCTTGGACTTGCCAGCCACAGTAAGCCGTCCCATCATAAGCCATTGTGAGTTTATATCGCATAGACCATCCTCCACTGCTGTCAACTTAGCATAAGCCTCTGACTAAGAAACCTATTGTCTTAAGCAAGGGAACATGATAAAAAGGATGTGCATGATAGGCAGGATGGAAGAAGAGAATGCGGCAAAGCCACATCTCGTTTTGCGGTGCAAATTATTTATCATGCCTATCAGGCGTATCTTGTTGATCATGTTCCTTTCATTATGTAACAAGATTGTATTCAACGATTTGCACTAAGTTGACAGCATTGTAAGATCCCCCAGGGAGAAAAATCCCTGAGGATTCAACGAAGTGTTTTTAGGACAAGTGTTTGTTGACGAGCTTTGTCATCTCGAACATATTGACAGCTTTTTTGCCGCCGAATACCTTTTGCAGATTTTCGTCTGGGTTGATGTTTCTTTTATTTTTTGCATCTTGCAGACCGTTTGTCTTGATATACGCCCAAAGCTTTTTTGTCACTTCTGTGCGTGGAATAGGAATATCTCCAACGACTGTCGCCAATTCTTTGCTAGGCTTCATTGGTTGCATGAATTTGGAAGTTTTTGGTTTCGTTGCCATGGTGCTTTTTCTCCTTAAAAATTGTACAAAGCCGAGCCAAGAATCTCTGACCTTTGCGTGTTTCCTTAATCTCGACTTTGCAGCTTTTGTGGGCTGCCTGCCTTGGCTATTTGCCCCCGGACGTTCGACCTATGGTCGAACTGGGCGATTATTTAAACCAGGCAGGGGTTTTTAACCCCTTCCCGATTTAAATAACGCCCCCGAGAACAAATCTCCC
>CAIPFQ010000128.1 GCA_903864395.1 uncultured Chlamydiae bacterium
CTGGCTCTGGAAAATCATCCCTCGCTTTCGACACGATTTATGTCGAAGGGCAAAGACGCTACATCGAGTCGCTCTCCCATCAGGCGCGCCGCCACCTTGCCGAGCTGCCAAAGCCCAATGCGGAACATATTTCTGGCATCGCACCCACCGTCGCTATTGAACAAAAACTCTCTGTGCAAACGCCTCGGTCCACCGTTGGCACGCTCACGGGCATTTATGATTTTCTCCGCGTCCTCTATGCACGCGTGGCGATCCCTCATTGCCCTGTCAGCCTTGAGCCTGTCTCCGCTTTGAGTAAAGAAAAAATCATCGCCCAAATCCAAACATTGCCTGAAGGGGCGAAAATCATCCTTCTCGCTCCCTACGCCAAAGGAAAAAAAGGGGCCTGTGAAGAGGACTTTGCAATCCTCTTGGCCAAAGGATTCACTCGGCTGCGCATCAATGGCGCTTGGGTGGATTTGAGCGAAACGATCGCCTTAGACGGCAAAGCGGCCCACGACATTGATGTGGTCGTCGATCGGGTGCAAGTGACAACAGAAAACAAGTCTAGAATCGGAGAGAGCGCCTCGCTCGCCCTTGAAATGGGCCATGGCGTATGCAGCGTCTTTCATCTCGATACAGAAGAAGAATGTTTATTTTCTCAAATAGCCTACGCAAAAACTTCAAAAATCTCGTATGGGCCTCTCGAGCCGCATGATTTTTCTTTCAATCATCCCTCTGGCATGTGCCCCTCTTGCCACGGTCTCGGAAAAGCCTCTTCGTTCGATCTTGCAAAAATACTCAATCCAAAACTCAGTATCGCCGAAGATTGCTGTTGCATTGGAAGCTCTTATCAAACAATTCGCTACAGCAATATTTATAACCATCTCGCGAAAACATTTCGTTTCGACATCCATACGCCCTGGGAAGAAATTCCTGAGAAAGGACAAAAGGCGTTTCTCTATGGGTTGGAAAAAAAATGGAATCGGATGCACTTTTTCCATCCAGAAAAAAAAACAAGCTGGATTGAAATTGTCCATTGGCCAGGAGTTCTTGCAGAGGCTAAAGAAAGGCTCATCGCAGCTAAAAGCGAGACCTATAGAGAGAAAATGAAACTCCTCATGGTCGATGGCGTATGCCCCTCTTGCCAAGGCGCGCGGATCAAACCCTATCCAGCCCAGGCGCGCCTAGGGGGACGAAAAATCACCGAAATTTGCGCTTTGCCATTGAGTGACGCCCTTCTCTTTTTCGAAACGCTCGTTTTGCCCTCCATAGAAACGCTCATCGCGGACGAGCTGCTCAAGGAAATTCGCTCAAGGCTCACATTCCTCATCCGCGTCGGACTTCGCTATCTTTCCCTCGATCGCACCTCTCCTACCCTCAGCGGCGGTGAATCGCAGCGCGTGCGCCTCGCCTCTCAAATTGGATCGGGGCTCACGGGAGCGATCTATATTCTCGACGAGCCCTCGATTGGACTTCACCCTTCCGATCATTCCAAACTCATCCAAACGCTTTTTTCCCTGCGCGATATTGGCAACACTGTGATCGTCGTCGAGCATGACGCTGACACAATGCAAGTTGCCGACACCATCGTCGATGTAGGCCCTTTGGCTGGAAAACTCGGCGGCGAAATTCTTGTTTGCGGCACTCTCCAAGAGGTCATCGACCATCCAAGATCCATCACAGGCGCGTACCTCTCAGGTAAAGAGCTCGTCTGGTCTCCTAGAAAAAAAAGAAAACTGACAAAAACACTCCTTCTCGAAGGCGCCTCTCACCATAATCTAAAAAACGTGACAGCCGCCATTCCCCTCGGCGGTCTTGTCTGCGTGACAGGTTTGTCTGGCTCAGGAAAATCTTCGCTCATCACAGACACCCTCTATCCAGCCCTCGCAAACAAGCTCCATCGCGCCTCTTTAGAGGTGGGTGCCTATCGCGCTCTTCAAGGCATCGAGTTCCTTGATAAAATTATTGCGATTGATCAAACGCCGATTGGTCGAACGCCGCGCTCGAATCCTGCCACCTACATAAAACTCTTTGACGATATTCGCGATCTGTTTGCAGAGCTCCCTGAGAGCCGAGCGCGAGGATTTACCCCAGGCCATTTTAGCTTTAATGTGAAAGAGGGCTCTTGCGCTTATTGCGGAGGCATTGGACATACCCGCATCGACATGGATTTTATGGAAGACGCGTGGATCGAGTGTCCCCAGTGCAAAGGAAGGCGTTTTGATCCAGAAATTTTGGCTGTGCAATTTAAAGGCAAAAACATTTCCGATGTCCTCTCTCTCGATGTCACAGCCGCGCTCGAACTATTTGAAGCGATCCCTTCCATCCGATCTAAACTCAAAATGCTTCAACACGTCGGCCTCGACTTCCTCTCTATCGGACAGCCCTCGACGACTCTTTCTGGCGGCGAGGCGCAGCGAATCAAACTAGCCAAAGAGCTCGCGCGCCCAAGCTCTGGAAAAACATTGTATTTGCTCGATGAGCCAACGACAGGGTTGCATTTCCACGACATTAAAAAAATTCTCTCTCTTCTCGATCGTCTGATTGAGCAAGGCAATAGCGTTCTTGTCATCGAACATAATCTCGACTTTATCCGAGCGGCTGACTGGATTTTAGATTTAGGCCCAGGAGCTGGCTCTGCAGGAGGCTCTCTTATCGGAGAAGGAACCCCAGAGCAAATTGCGAAACTAGACTCTCCCACAGCCAAAGCGTTAAGAGGCGATTTTGCAGCCCACACCATGCCTCATGAAAAAATGCCTCCAAGCGGTGCGATTCAAGTGTTTGGCTGCACGCAAAATAACTTAAAATCAGTCTCTCTCTCCATTCCTCGCGGACAAATTACCGTTTTCACAGGCCCTTCTGGTTCGGGAAAATCATCGCTTGCCTTTGACACGTTGTATGCAGAAGGACAAAGACGCTACACGGAAACGCTCCCTGCTTATGCGCGCGCAATGATCAAACCGCTTGAAAAGCCCAAGGTAGAGCGCATTGAAGGACTCTCTCCTGCCATCGCCCTGGAGCAAAAAACGGGAGGGCTCAACCCTCGCAGCACGATCGGCACAATCACTGAAATCTACGATCTGCTGCGCGTCCTTTATGCGCATCTCGGAAAAGCGTATTGCCCTGAAACAGGGGAAGAGATCCGCCATATCAGCAAAGAGTTCGTCGTCCAAAAAGTTCTCTCTCTTGAGCCTCGAGAAAAAATTCTCGTTCTAGCCCCCTGTCCCTTTTTAAAAAAGGAGACATTTGAAGAGTGGCTTGAAAGGGTCAATCGCCTTGGCTTCTTGCGCATTCGGCTCAACGGGGTTGTGTATGAGGTCGATGAACCCATTGCTTTTGAACAATTTAAAAAAAATGAACTTTTGCTCATCATTGACCGGCTCACCGTTGATCCTGTCAATGAAAAGCGCCTTTTTGAAGCCGTTGAAAAAGCCACTTCCCTTTCGGACGGCCTCGTTCTGATTGCCCGCGAAACAGAAGATTTGTCTTTCAACCTCTCTTTTAGCGCAATCCATTCGGGAAAAGCCTATCCGCCCCTAACGCCGCAAACGTTTTCGTTTAACCATAATGCGGGAATGTGTCCCGATTGCCAAGGCCTCGGCGTTGTCTACGGTGTCCAAGTAGCCTCGCAAAAATATGTGATGCGCCAAAGTCTTGCAGATCTTTGCGAAAAATTATTTCAGGAAAAAAACACAGCGGGCGCGCAAAAAATTCTAAAAACCTATTTTGATGCGTCAGGTCTGTCCATGGCCACTCCATTAAAAAGCTTAACGCCAGCACAGCTACACCTCGTTTTTAACGGCGGAGAAGAACAAAAAATAGAGGGGCGAATTTTACGATGGATCGGTCTTCAGCCTCTCTTGGCTCGCCTTGTGCGGATGGGGAAAACAGAATTTAGAGAGGCTCTGCTGCCGCATAGGAATGAATCCGCTTGTCCGAGTTGCAAAGGCGAAAGACTCTGTCCCTTGGCAAGGCATGTGAAGCTGGAGGAGTTTTCGATTACAGAATTTTGCCGCCTTCCTCTGAATGAGGCTCATGCTTTTTTACAAAAGATTTCTCTGGGAAAAGAGACGTTTTTGAAAGAAGCGCATAGGGTGGCAACGGAGTCTTTTGCGTTTCTTTTGTCTTTGGGACTGCAATACCTCTCTTTGGATCGAAGCGCACCAACGTTAAGTGGCGGAGAGCTCCAAAGGATTCGGCTCGCCAAGCAGCTCGGCTCTGGACTGACTGGGTGTTTGTATATTTTGGATGAGCCGACCATTGGTTTGCACCCTTACGATAGTGAAAAACTAGGCCTGGCGATCCGCCGTTTAAGGGATCTCGGCAATACGTTAGTTCTTGTTGAACACGATCCAATGGCGCTGCAAATCGCAGATAAAATCGTCGACTTCGGCCCGGGGGCAGGAGCGGAAGGGGGGAGAATTTGCGCGCAAGGCACGTTGGCGGAAATCTGTAAAAATCCTCATTCTCTCACTGGCAGCTATTTGAGCGGGCGCAAAAAGATCCCCATTCCCCAAAAAAGACGCCCTTTTCATCCCGATATTCGGATCGAAAACGCCTCTTTGCATAACTTAAAAAACATCTCAGTCGCCTTTACAAAAGGAGCTATCACTTGCCTGACGGGAGTCTCTGGCTCGGGAAAATCGACCTTAATGCGCCAATTGCTCGCTCCAGCCGCCCTTTTTTCGGTCAATCAATCGAAAAGCCAAAATCCCGTTTCTTATGGCGGCGCTCTTTTTTTTGGTCTTGACTCGTTTGAGAGGGTGATTTGCATCGATCAAAGCCCCATAGGACAGACAGCGAGAGCAGACGTCGGTACATACGCCGATATTATGCCATGGATTCGCAGTCATTTTGCCGAGCTGCCTCTGGCTAAGCTGAAAGGGTTGCGCCCTGCCCACTTTAGCCCGAACCATCTCAAGGGGATGTGCCGCACATGCTGGGGCCTGGGCTATAAAACGATCGATCTTCAGTTTTTGCCCGCTGTAAAAACCGTCTGCGACGCCTGCCAAGGCCAGAGGCTAAATCCCATCTCTTTGGAAGTGCGCTATCGGGACAAAAGTTTTGGAGATCTCTTTTCTCTCAGCGTAGCCAAGGCCGCGGATCATTTTCGTGAACTTCCCCGCATTGCTAAAAAACTCAAGCTGGTAGAGAGCGTGGGACTCTCTTACTTACACCTCGGCCAAGGACTGGCCACCCTTTCGGGGGGCGAGGCAGGGCGGCTGCGCCTATCGCGCGAGCTGGCAAAAAGGGAAGTGGGGAAAACTCTCTATTTGATTGACGAGCCGTCCATAGGACTGCATAGCGAAGATATCGCCCAGCTGTTGCCGATTTTTCATACACTGGCACAAAAGAAAAACACACTTGTGATCATCGAGCATAATCTCGACATCATCGCGAATGCCGACACTGTGATCGATCTAGGGCCTGGAGCTGGTATCGAAGGGGGAAGCGTCATGTTTCAGGGAACCCCTGAAGAGCTGTTGTTGCAAAAAAATGTTAAAATAGCACCCTACCTAGCGAGCTATTTTTGCAAACACTCAGATTACGGCTGTTCCAACTAGCGAGCAAGGATCACTCTCGCAAAGATTTCTGGCAAATAGCGCACTAAAACAGGATCTCCAGCCAACGCTTTATAATTCTTCTCTGTAATCAGCATTTTACATGAATTTGTAAGCCCTGAACGAAGCAATTCAAAACCCCTCTCCGCGATCTTTGTAAACGTGCTTTCAAAAGAATTGTCTACCCGTCCTGTAATATCAAGAATTCCTATGCAAGGAATTTGGGCCGTCCTCACTCTCTCCACTGCCCCTTTCACTTTAGTAATTTGTTCTAAAAGCCCGTCGTGTGCTTCCTTCAAAGCATCACTACTTTTAGTCTCCTCTTGATTCACAGGACCAATCCAAATGTCATGGAATTGGCGTAGATTACCGCTAATGACATAAAGCTCGCATTCACGGTTAATTATAAAATCAGCGAGATCCGAGCTAAAGATATCTGCAACGTTTCCAATAACTTCTGAATTAAAGAACCTTAGAAGCAATAGTTCTTTCACCTTATTGATTTTATCTGAATCCTTAGGAAATACTTCGGAATAAATTCTCATAATTTTTCTGTATTGAATATAAAACCAATCAAATTTATTATCTTTATAAGATAATATTTCCGTATCTAAAACGATCATTTTTTTAATTTTTATATCAAGATCAACAACAGATTGCAGATTTTCTTGATAGTCGGTAGATTTAAAAGCTGCAAAGGCTTTTCCTGTTTGGTCAACAAGATTCTTGAGGCCCTCACTATTCTTAAGCTTCTCCTCTTTAATAGTCTCTTCCAACTTTTTTGTCTGAGTCTTTTTCTCTGAATTTCTTTCTAAAGAAGAAATATAGGACTTAAATGCCTTTGTTAAATCTAAAAATCCTGCAGAAGTCTCATAGAACGCAGAATGTAACATGGCTTTTTCTACCTTTGGAAGAGATCTATCGCTAGCAAAAAACAGCGCTTGGTTCTGTAAAAACCTTTTAAAGTCCTCAAGAACCTTACTGAGCTTTTCTTCAGCAACGCCTTTTAAAGCCCCAAGTATTGTTAGACACTCCGCCTTCTTCCCTTCCTCAATTTTTTGAGCGTCTATAAAATTCTGATCTTGAGCCGCTTCTTTTCCCCCTTTTAAAGCTTCGAGTCTAGAACGAACAGCAGCTTCTATCAATTCTTCTATATCTTTTTTCAATTTTACCGAAGTTATTCCAAAAGTATTCTTTAATTCGAATATTTTTGTTTTTTCATATTCAAAAAAAGCTGAAATACATGAAAAAACAGGAGACACCAATAGTTCTACCCTCTCTTCTTTTTTACATTCTTCTAAAAGAACTGCAACTCCATCGCGCAATGTTTCTACTAAAGCAGTATTGAGAATAGAATCTATGTAAAAAACGGATTCAAGCTTCTCGCTGGGCTTTTGCAAAGCCTCCAGAAAAGCTTTTATAGAAAGAGGCGTTTTTGGTAATTTTCCTTGTCTGTCTAAGACACTCTTGATTGTATTGTCGTCACACTGAAAACATCTACAAAACTTAACAACTTGTTCTGCAAAATGATCGTAGTTATCAGCTTCCTGAGGGGTATCGGTTATTTTTCCACTCGTTAATATTTCTCTCAATGTCAGAATAACCTCATGGATCTGATTCGTAATCTTAAGAATAGCAGACCATCCTTGCACCGAACTTTCTAATCCTGTTTTCGCACTTTTCAAAATGTCTGGAAGAACCCTAGGGATCTTGTAACGACAACATGCATTCAGAAACCAATTCAAAAACCATCCTAGCTCTAGATCAATATCAACGAGATTACGGCTTATAAAAACGCCCATTTTTTCATAAAGGATCGCATGACGCTCTTCCACCTTGACCCAATCCACTGCTTCAGAAAGTAAATGCGATGGATTAAAATGGTTCTCCACACATCGGTTACGCCTCTCTAACAAAATTGGCGTCTGAGCCCCAAAGCCCTTTTCTAAGGTAGCAGCTCCATTATAAGCGGTCAACAGACCTTCTAATTGATTCTTGCCATCTATCAAAAACTTAACAATAGCCCCACTTTCTATAGCATTTTCTGTCGCATTTTTTCTTAAAAAACCAATTAATTCGAAGATATTTTCTTTTACTGCTTTAGGAATAAGCGCAGTCCATTTCCACAGGAAAAGATAACAAAAGTAGGCTTTAAATTTCCCCCAAGCACTCATTGCCTTGCCAAATCTTTCAACAAATGCATCCCAAATAATAGGGCTACTTACGTTATTAAAAAATTTTCCTTTAAAAAGTTTAGTTTTTCTTAGAGATTCTTCTGAAATAACTTTTATTATTTCA
>CAIPFQ010000129.1 GCA_903864395.1 uncultured Chlamydiae bacterium
CAGGCAGGGGTTTTTAACCCCTTCCCGATTTAAATAACGCCCCCGAGAACAAATCTCCCGAGGCATCCAACCCAAAAAAGTTGCAAAGTCGAGGTTAAGTCATTCTCTTTATAAGATTTTTCATAGAGAGGAGAGGTAACTTCTCAATAAGTCAGGGTAAACTCGTCTTTTTCACAGACTTCTCCGAGAGAGCCAGCGTGACATTTGAGCATTTTACCCTGACTTATTGAGAAGTTACCAAATAACTGTTGCATTTCCGCTACGCCAGCATCTTTACCTTTGCACCCGGCTGCATCGGCCATGTGCAGGCACATGGCCTGCTTCGCCGCTAGCGTTACCTGGTGCAAATCTGAAGCGCTGGCTTTGCGGAAACGCAACATTTATTTGCTTACGAGCCCTTATTCAGAGGCTTATGCAAAGTCGAGTTGAAGATATTTTCAAAGATCGGTATGATCTCGACTGCAAAATTATGCTAAAAACACTCGCTCAAATCGCTTTTTCTTTGGGTCTTCGCAATCAACCTTCGACTCCGATGGCTCATTTCCAAATCGATAGCCGTAAGATTTTGCCAGGAGATCTCTTTTTTGCCCTTAAGGGCGCGCGCGTCGATGGCCATTTTTTCTTAGAAGAGGCGCGAAAAAAAGGAGCCATTGCCGCAGTTGTAGAAAAAGAGTACACAGGGCTCGATTTTGGGATGACTTTGCTGCCCGTCGAAAATGTAGAAAAATCTCTTCAAGCCCTTGCCCGCGAAAAACTTTTGGAAAGTTCAGCGCGCGTGATCGGCATTACCGGATCTGTCGGTAAAACGACCACGAAAGATTTTTTGGCAGAAATCCTTCAAGCCAAATACTGGGTAGGAAAAACACCAGGCAATGAAAACACCCAACTGAGCCTCCCCTTAGTCATTTTAAATTCTTCTGGGGATGAAGAGGTCTTTGTCTTAGAAATGGGCATGGAGCAGCCTGGAGATATTTTTCGCCTCATTGAGATCGCGCCCCCAGAGATGGCTGTAGTCACCCAAGTCGCGCTCGCTCACGCATCTTACTTCCCTGGAGGGCTCGAAGAGATCGCTCGGAATAAAGCTGAGATTTTTCTCAGTCCAAAGCTAAAAACCGCCCTCTATTGCCATGAGCTGAATTGCTTTCTTTCTTATCCGCCTCGAGACAAGGCTTTGACATTTTCTTTGGATAATAAGGCGGCAGATTATTTTATGGAGGATGGAAAAGTTTTTGAAAAAGGACTTTTTGGCTTTGCTTTCCAGCTTCCCTTTTCTGAGAGACAATGGCTTCACAATTTTTTAGCTGCGGCAAGCCTTGCGAGGCAGATGGATTTAGAGTGGGAAGCCATAGCTTCGCGCATTCCTTTTTTAAAAATCGCTCCCATGCGCTTTGAGCGTTTCGAAAACAAGGGCACTTTGTTTATTAACGATGCTTATAACGCCAATCCAGAGTCCATGCGAGTGGCTTTTCTGAGCCTGCCATCGCCTAGTCCAGGAGGAAGGAGGATCGGAGTTCTTGGCGCTATGACCCCTTTAGGTGTTTTTTCTATAGCCGCGCATCAAGAGGTGGGCTTGCTCGCGAAAAACTATTTTGATATTCTTTTAGTCGTAGGTCTTGAAGCCATGCCGCTCGCTCAATGTTTCCCTCACGCAGAGTTTTTTAAAAACGCCTTAGAGGCAGGCGTGCGTCTTCGGGAGATTGTCAGTGCTGGCGATGTTGTTTTGGTGAAAGGATCTCGCAGTATGAGGATGGAAGATGCTTTTATGGCTCTGTGATTGGTTTAAAAACTCCCTTCATTGGAAAATTCCCGCTGCCTTTACCTATTTTTCAACGCGGATGATTTTGGCCGCGCTTACCTCTTTGCTGTTTACGATTTTTTTAGGCCCTCGATTCATTAAAAAACTCTACGAGATGAAGATCGGTCAGTCGATTCGAGGCCTTGAAGAGTGCCCTCTTTTAGCAGAGCTTCATGGGGAAAAAAAAGATACGCCTACAATGGGAGGCATTTTAATTCTCTCCGCGATGATTTTTTCTTTATTGCTATGGATGGATTGGCAAAGCGCGTTTACAATTCTTTTGCTTCTTACAACAGGTGTGTTAGGCACTTTAGGCGCTCGCGATGATTTTTTAAAACTTCGTTACAAAAATAGCAAAGGGCTCTCTAGTAGAAAAAAACTGCTCTGTCAGGTTCTGTTTTCCAGTGGCCTAGCTCTTTATCTTCTTTGTCCTAGCCTCACACAGTCTCTTTCAGGAAGCCATTTTTTTCGCTCTCCAAGCGCGAAAGAAGTGATTACTGTGCAGACAGAGAAAGGAAAAATCGCTGTTTCTCAATCGCTCACAACAGAAGAATTGATAGAGCGCGTCTATTGCCCTTTTTTTAAAAATCCTATTTTCTTGCTCGATGGATGGTTGAGGATTTTTTCCTTTCTGTTGATTATTTTTGTTATCACGGGGGCCTCGAACGCGGTTAATCTTACAGATGGACTCGATGGCCTGGCCGCAGGGTGTTTGATTTTGAGCGCGTTTGTTTTATCCATTTTTGCGTTCTTTTCAAACCACCTAGAGATGGCTCATTATCTCAATATTTTGTACATTGAGGGGAGCGGAGAAATCGCCGTTTATCTTTTCGCCCTCGCGGGTGCCTCTCTCGGATTTCTGTGGTATAACGGGTATCCAGCGCAAGTGTTTATGGGAGATACGGGATCACTCGCTTTAGGAGGCGTTTTGGGGGTGTCTGCAATTGTTCTGCGCAGAGAACTCATTTTGGCTCTGGCAGGGATTGTGTTTGTGGCTGAAGCTCTTTCTGTCATTTTACAAGTTCTCAGTTATCGCTATCGCAATAAGAAAAGAATTTTTCTCATCGCCCCTTTACATCACCATTTTGAATACAAGGGATGGCCAGAAACAAAGGTGGTGATTCGCTTTTGGATCGTTGGTCTTTTATTCGCGATCATTGCGATCGCTTCCTTGAAATTTCAATAAAGGTTCAAAGGATGCAAAAAAAAGCACTCGTTCTTGGCTGGGGCTTGAGTGGAAAAGCCGCAGCGCCATTGCTCGTGCGTCGTGGATTTTCTGTCGTCGTCGCTGATCGCAAGCGCGCTTTATTGCAAGGGTGCGAGTTTCCTTTTTTTGCAGATGATTGCAATTTTCCGTTGAAAGACGTTTCTCTTTGCGTGATCTCTCCAGGCATAGTGCCCTCTCATCCGCTGCTTCAAAAAGTCAAAAGCCTCGGCATCGAGGTTGTGTCGGAAATCGCGCTTGCGCTCGAGGAGCTATCGGGGCAAAAAATGCTCGCAGTGACAGGCAGCAATGGTAAAACAACGACTGTTCTTTTAGCTGAACATATTTTGCGAAGCGCAGGAAAAAAAGCAAAGGCCCTTGGCAATGTTGGCTGTCCTTTGAGCACGTATGCGCTGCACCCCGATCCAGAAGAAATCCTTATGGTTGAACTCAGCTCTTTTCAGCTGGAAAGTTTGCCAATTCATCCCTATTTTGAAGCCGCCATGATCTTAAACATTACTCCAAACCATCTGAATCGCCACGCCTCCATGGAAGAATATGCAGGCGCGAAATTGCGCTTGGGCTCTTGTCTTAAAAAAGATGGCCAAGTATTTGTCTCTCAAAAAGTGCAAAAAGAGTATTTGCCTCAGGGAACTATTTTTGATTTTGAGGCGCCGCAAAAAACAGATCCCTGTCTCGGGCAGGCGGAATGGCAAAATAAAGTTGCGGCGAAAACTCTTTGTCACTATCTTGGTGTGTCTGATGAAGAGTGTTCAAACGCTTTTTTTTCTTTTCGAAAACCGCCTCATCGCATCGAATGGGTGGATGAAATTGATGCTGTTGTTTATTATAACGATAGTAAGGCGTCAAGCGTTGAGGCAACTATGCATGCGGTGCGGCTTTTTGAAAGATCGCTTCTCCTCATTGCAGGGGGTGTTGACAAAGGCGCCTCTTACAGGCCTTGGATCGAGTGTTTTCGAGGCAAGGTAAAAAAAATCGCTCTTTATGGCGAAGCGGCATTGAAGATCGCGCAAGAGTTGCAGGGTCATTTTTCTTTGAGCATTTTTCAAACGCTGCAAGAAGCTTTTCAAGACTGCGCCAAAGAGTCTGTAAAGGGAGACGTTGTTCTTCTTTCGCCTGGCTGTTCTAGTTACGATCAGTTTACTGGCTTCGAGGCGCGGGGCGATGCGTTTAAACATATGGTACGAGGAATCAGCCATGGATCGAAAAAAAACCATCATCGCAGCGGCGATGATTAATGCTGGGCTTCTCACGGTGTTATTCACCTTGGCGATGACCACAGAAGAAGAATTGCCCTCCGCCGCATCTTTTGCGACGCTAACGCCACAGCTTCCGCAGTATATGCCGTCAGAGAGTTTGAAGTATACGGAGGTTAGCCTCCCCCAAAAAGAGGTGCCCCCCGCTTCCTCTTTTTTGCTGCCTCCTGCTATTGAAGGGGTGCCTGCGGCAAAAATGCCAGAACCTATTCAATCGCAAAACATTTCTGATATTGTTGTTCAAAAAGGGGATAGCCTTGAAAAAATCGCGAAAAAACATGGGACAAGCGTTGATGCAATTCTAAAGTTCAACCAACTTGCGACGACGTTTTTAAAAGTCGGCCAGCACCTAAAACTGCCGTTGAACAGCAAGATAGAGGCTTTTCAAGAGGTTTTAGAGACTTCATCGCAAGGGGCTCAATATTACACGATGAAAGTTGGCGACAATCCTTGGTCGATTGCGATGAAGCATCATATGAAAGTGAACGAGCTTTTGAAGCTCAATGGACTGAACGAGAAAACAGCGCGTAAACTCAAGCCAGGAGATCGGCTGCGGATTCAGTAACCGAGGTCATATTATGGTTTTGACATTGTCTTTCATCGTGCCTGTGGCGATTCTTTTTTGCTTCGGGCTTTTGATGATTTTTAATACCAGCTCTGCGCAAATCCTCGATCGCTCGCTCGATGTGAGTACCCACACGATGTTTCTTAAACAAGCTCTTTATGGTATTTTTGGCATTGGCTCTGGCTTAGCTGTCTATCGCACAGGATATCAAAACTCTCTTCGATACAGTTTCTTCGCTCTTTGCGTAGGCACTTTTTTTCTCGCCCTTGTTTTTGTCCCAGGGATCGGTCAAACTATCAATGGAGCGAAAAGATGGGTTCAAATCGGCTCTCTTGCGTTTCAGCCCTCCGAGTGTATAAAAATTCTCCTTCCTCTAGCCTATATCCGTTGGACTCTTTCTCAAAAAGAAATTTCCTTTCGCGCTTTTTTGAAAATCGGATCTTTTTTATCCATTCCTATCGCTTTGATTGTCCTGGAGCCAGATAACGGCGCCGTCGCGATTCTCTTGGCTGTTTTTCTCATCCTTTTTCTACTGACGAGAGTCCCTTTTCATTTTTGGATTCTGCCTCTTTCTGTGCTGATCGTCAGCTGCGCTTTCGCCGCCTTTCATATGCCGCACGTTCACGATCGCATTCGCGTGTACCTTCATCCTGAGCTCGATTTAAAAGGAAAAGGGCATCAGCCTCACCAAGCAAAAATCGCTGCGGGATCAGGAGGTCTTTTGGGACGCGGCATTGGGGAGAGCTTGCAAAAACTAAGCTATTTGCCTGAGGCGAGAAACGATTATATCGCAGCCATCTTTGCTGAAGAGGCGGGTTTTGTTGGAATTCTTATCTTGATTGCCCTTTATATGACAGTCACTCTCGCTGGATTCAGTATTGCTATGCGAGCCCCTGACCTTGGTGGCTTTTATCTTGCTGCGACACTGACCTTTCTCATTTCTATCCAAGCTTTTTTGAATTTGGGCGTGGTTTCTGGGCTTTTGCCGAGCAAGGGAATGACGCTTCCTTTTTTTTCTCAAGGGGGCACTTCCCTCATTGTCAATTTTATCGCTCTTTTCTTAGTTTTAGATATTGGAAGAAAATCAACCTGTGGATCCTCATATAGAACCCTCTTGTAAAATGATCATTGCCGCTGGCGGCACGGGAGGACATCTTTTCCCCGCACAGCAGCTTGCGCAAAATTTTAAGGGACGGGTGAACCTTTTGTTTGCTGGTCATAAATTGTCTCAAAGCCCCTTTTTCGAGAGAGAAAAAAAGCCTTTTGTGGACATTCCAGCAGCTCCTTTAGGCAAAAATTTTCTGCGCGTGACTTGGAGAGGGTTTTGGCAAGCGCGCCGCCAGATCGCGATGTTTCAGCCCGATCTTGTGGTGGGATTTGGTAGTTATCACACATTTCCTATTCTTTTGGCCGCGGTAAGCCTTCGAAAAAAAATCGTTCTTTTTGAAGCCAATTGCTTTCCAGGAAAAGTAACCCGTTTTTTTGCTCCCTTTGCAAAAAGAATAGCGACGCAGTTTCCTTTGGGATTTCGAAAAGAGACCCTCGTCCCTTTGTTGCCTTGGCGATCCCTTGA
>CAIPFQ010000130.1 GCA_903864395.1 uncultured Chlamydiae bacterium
AAAGCCAGAGCCGAGTCGTGCAAACGAACCTCGAATCCCTGCGCGTACTTGGGATTTCCCATCGCCTGAAGACGCCGCACCATTTCATAAGCGACAGAGCCGCCGAGCGACCAGCCACCCAAATGGTAGAGCTCTTGCGGCTCTTGTTGTAATATAATTGCAAGATAATGCTCCGCCATCGCCTCAATCGAATCTAAACATTCTCTGCCATCGAAAAAACCCTTCGCCTGAAGTCCGTAGACAGGGCGATCCGAAAGGAGCGAGGCGAGCTGCGTATAACAAAGAGCGCCGCCCCCTGAAGGGTGTATGAGAAAAAGGGGAGGCCGAGAGCCTCCAAGACGCAAAGACACCAGCGAGGAGTCTAGAGTGGAAGGCGCTAAAGCGCAAAGCTCAGCGATTGTCCCTTGATAAAAAAGGTCTGCGACAGAAAGAACCAGCCCAAGCTCTTTTTGCGCGAGAAAGACAAGGCGAAGCGCCACAAAAGAGGTGCCTCCCAAAGAAAAGAAGTTATCATCTCTGCCAACTCTTGCTAAAGACAAAAGCTCTTTCCAAAGGAGTGCCATCTTTTCTTCCAACAAACCTCGCGGAGACTCAAACGCAAGACGAGAAGCAGAAGATTGCGATAGCTTTTGTATCAAAGCTTTTGTGTCCACCTTCCCATTAAAGCTGAGAGGAATCTCTTCAATCTGTAAAAACTGATGAGGAACCATATAGCGAGGCAAAAATTGCAAAAGATGCTTTTCCAATAATGCGCTCGCAATTTTTTCTTCCGCCATAAAAAATGCCGCGATTTTTTTTGCTTCGGCTCGATCCCCAACGACACGAACAACGGCCTGCTTCACTTCTGGGTAACGATGCAGCACTGACTCAATTTCTTCTAGCTCAATCCGATAACCTTGTACCTTCACTTGAAGATCTTCTCTCCCTAGAAATTCAATATTTCCATCTTCCATCCTTCGCCCCAAATCCCCCGTGCGATAGAGCCTTTGCCCAGTGCGCGGATGCACGATAAAACTGTTCGCTGTTTTTTCTCGGTCGTTGAGATAGCCGCGCGCGAGCCCTGCTCCGCTAATATAAATTCCGCCGACCGCCCAAACCGGGCGAATTTCTAGGGTTTCATCGAGGATCACTATCGATTGCCTAGCAAGGGCTTTTCCATAAGGAATGCTCGTCCAGGAAGAGTCTACAGTGCCAATAGAATAATCATTCGACCAAATCGACGCTTCTGTCGCGCCACCCAAACTGTAAATCGCCGCTTGAAAATGGGTACGAATTTTGTCTGGCAAAGAAACAGGAATCCAATCGCCGCTCATCATCACGAGACGCAAAGGATAGGATTGCCCAGGCAAAAACTCTGCCTGATCGACCAAAAGCTGCATCAAGGCCGGTGTCGAATTCCAAACGGTGATTTTTTGTTCTTGGATCGCCTGGAGCCAAGAGACAGGCGTCTCTTCTGTGCTGGGAAGATAGAGCGAGGCGCCGAGACGCAAAAAACCAAAAATGTCGTACACGGAAAGATCAAAAGATAAAGAGGCTGAAGCGAAACACCGATCGTCTTCATGAATGCCATATTTTTCTGTAATCGCCGTGATGGTATTCATAACAGATCTATGCTCGATCATCACTCCCTTAGGAGTGCCTGTCGAGCCTGAGGTAAAAATCGTGTAAGCGAGCCGAGACGAATCGCTGGGGGGAGGGAGATAAAGAGTCTCGTTTCTTTCTTCCACAAAAAAACAGGGAATATTTAACTGAATGGGGAATTGTTTTTGGATCACCGCCCCCTTAGCTCCGCTAAGAGAGAGAATTTTTTGTATTCGCTCTTGAGGCAGCGCGGCGTCAATCGGAAGATAAGCAGCGCCTGCGGCCAAAATACCGAGCCCTGCCGCAATCTGCTCCCATCCTTTTTCCATAATCACAGCAATATGATCGTCTGGCTGAAGACTCAGCAAAGAGAGACGCTCCGATAAGAGCAGCGAAGCATTCGCCAGCTCTCCATAGGAAAATGTTTTTCCCCGTATTCTTAGGGCCACTCGTTCAGGGCGCTTCAAAGCTTGCTGAAAAAACTCTTCATGGAGACAAAGGGGGACTGCCTCTTCAGTGAGCGGAAAATTTTGTGGCTCGGCTCTTTTTTCTCCCTTGAGCGAGGCTAAAAAATGCTCAAAACAAGATTCAATGACCCCTGGAGCAAAGTAGCCTGTGCGCACATCCCAATGCACGCAAAGAGAGCCGTCTTTTTCTTCAAAAACTTGATGATCGAGGAGTACTTGAGGCGTTTCTAAACGGCTATACGGCACACTTTTTCCATACCACTCAAAACGCTGAGCCCTCGTCCCTTGACTCTCATGGCGTAAGTTTAGCGCGCACGCGAAAACAATGGGCATCGCCGCAAAGCTCGAGCCTCCTTGCCGTCGATTTTTTTCGTTCAATACTTTAATTCCGTTAAACTCCGCGTGATCTAAATCCGCTAACAGCTGAGCTTGTACTTTTCTGACATCGCTTTGTCTCAAATCCATCTCGAGCAGCAGTGTCGTACTAAAATTGCCCACGATTCGATCGATATCGGGGTGCAACGGGGGGCGGTTAAAAAACATGACGTTCATTGTAAAATGGGCCGAGCGGCTTTGTGTTTTGAGCGCTTCGCCATACAAAAAAGCAAGGAAAACTGCAGGGCTAACCCCCTTTTGAGCGGCTTTTTTTTGCACTTTCTGCCACTCTAGCGGAGACAAAAATCCCTTATGACGAAAAAAAGAGCCTGCATTGGCACCTGGGCGAAGAGGCAGCTCTGGAGCGTCAGGCAATGAATCTAGACGCTGAAACCAATACTTTTTTGCTTTTTCAAGATTTTGCTTCTCAATTCTTAAAATGCAGTCGCGATAAGAAATAGAGGGTTGTAAAAGCGTCGCAGATTCGTTTTCATAGAGATAAGATAATTCAGAAAAAATGATTTCAAGCCCTGCGCCATCGACGATGAGTAAATCAAACAAAAAATGGATTCGGTCTTGAGAGAGAGCAATTTCGAAAAGAGGCCATTGCCCAGGGGACGGTCTTCGAGAGAGCATCTCCTCTCTCGTAGCGCCTTCTTGAAGCCGATAGTGTGGAATAGAGGGAAGAATGCGTTGAGAGCCGTCTTCGAGAATGACGGCGCGAAACATCGGGTGTCTCGCAATGAGTGTATTGATGGCTCTTTCCAAACGGAAAGGATCGAGGGTGCCTCGAATATTTTCCGCATAAATATAGGAACGGATAGAGCCGAGAGAAAAAGCGGCTGTTCGTCCCAAAAGATAAGCTTTTTGAATGTCTGTTAAAGGAAAAGGCTCATGTTCATGGGCAGGATCTGCGATCAGAGTCTGTTCGCTGTCTTGCTCAAAGTCTCTTTTTTTCAACAACATCGCTTGCGCTCGAATCGTAGGCTCTGCAAAAATATCAGGCAAAAAGATGAGCTTATGGAGTGTTTTTTTGATTTTTAAAACGAGCTGCATCGCTTTCAAAGAATGACCGCCGAGCGCGAAAAAGCCCTGATCGAGACCGACTGTCTTGAGCCCTAACACATCGCACCAAATCGCAGAAAGAGCTTTTTCCAAAGGCGTCGAGACCAAAGCTTGGGATTTTTCTTCTTGCCCTTGGACAATCGTTGGCTCAGGGAGGCTGTTGACATCGAATTTTCCATTAGGGGTGAGGGGCATCTCTTCGAGAAAGACAAAGACGCTCGGCACCATATATTCTGGTAAAAAAGCTGCAAGATATTCATGAAGCTCTTTTTGAAGATGGGGTTTTTTGGGGGTGCTATAGACCGCCAAATATTTTTGCCCTGACGCATCGGTTTTTGCGACAACAGCTGCGCTGCGCACCTTGGGATGTCTGCGCAAAACACTTTCGATTTCAGTCAGTTCAATGCGATACCCACGCAATTTAATCTGGCGATCGAAACGCCCTAAATATTCAATTACACCGTCGTCGAGAAAGCGGCAAAGATCTCCTGTCCGATAGACCTTTTTTCCTGGAGAAAAAGGATGAGGGATAAATTTTTCCTTGGTTAGCTCTTCGTTATAGATATAGCCCCTTGCGAGGCCTACGCCTCCAATCAAAAGTTCTCCTGAAAACCCTATAGGAACTGGATTTAAGAATTCGTCGACGATATAGATTTGGAGATTGGCAATCGGTCGACCTATAGGAGGGGTGGAGTGCTCATTATTCAGATCGCACTGCCAGGAGGTCACTTCGATCGCAGCTTCTGTAGGACCATAAAGATTGTGAAGCTCGCAAGAAAAAATCTGGAAAAATCGTTTTTCCAATTCTTTAGAAATGGCCTCGCCCCCTGTGAACACTTTTTGCAGGGAAAGACATTGAGAGACGTTTGGAACCTCTAGAAACAAATCGAGCATGGAAGGGACAAAGTGAAGAATGGAAATTTTTTCTTTTTGAATGAGAGCGACCAGTGCCTCGGCATCGCGATGGATTTCAGGGGCTGCAACAACGAGCGTGCTGCCCGCGATGAGAGGCCAGAAAAATTCCCACACAGAAATATCAAAGCTAAGCGGCGTTTTTTGAAGAACTCTTTGAGAGGGCTGTAACTGGTAGCGCTCATGCATCCAAACAATTCGATTCACTAGTGCTTTGTGAATATTGGCGACTCCCTTGGGCTTTCCCGTAGAGCCAGAAGTATAGATGACATAGCACAGATCCTCTGCCGTGTTGACGGGAAGAGGATTTTCTCCGCTCTCCTTTGCAAAATCATCTTCTCGATCTATGAGGATTGTCAGGGGATTTAAAGGAGCGAATAGAGGGGCAAAACGCGATTGGCACAGCAAGAGGTGGCTCTTAGAGCTCGATAAAATATAAAGGAGTCTTTCTTCTGGATAGCTTGGATCTAAGGGCACATAAGCTCCGCCTGCTTTCAAAATCGCAAGAAGACCTATAACGAGCGCAATGGAGCGCTCCATACAAATAGCGACTAAAACATCTTTACCAACTCCCTGAGAGCGGAGACAATGCGCCAAGCGGTTGGCGCGCTCGTTTAACTCGCGATAAGAGATTCCGATTTCTGCAAAACGAACCGCTTCGCGATTTGGATGACGCTCTGCGCTCTCTTCTACGAGTTGATGGAGCATTTTTTGATCTGGAAATGGCGTTGTTGTTTGATTCCATGTATGAAGAACGAGCTGCTTTTCCTCTGCTCCTAAAAAACAAAATTCTTTGATGTCAAAGCAGGGATTTTTTTCCACTTCTTCGCAAATATTTTCAAAATGCGTCGCATGCCACCGATTCATCTTTTCATGGATCTGGCCCTTCAAAAATTTTACACGAAAGGGAGAAAAAGAAACTACCTCGGCGCAAATTTCCTGTGGCTCGCAGCTTTCCACTGTCTCTTGAAACACATCAAAGGATCGATTCACACCAATCTGGCTAGAAAAAAACATCCCTCCGCACCGAAATACAATCGCGTCGACGGAAAGGATACGATGGATAAATACCGCCACCGCCACGACAAGACTTTTTTGAGAGAGCCCTTTTCTAGCAATTTCTAACTTTTCCGTTGGGTTTTTTATCAGCTTCATAGTATAATCTCCTCTTTGTTTAACCAGGTTACAGAATCCTGAAGTAAAAGAAAAGATTTATTTTACATGGCCCATTCAACCGTGAAGTGCGACAAATAGATTAAAATTTAAAGTGGTCAGAGATGGCT
>CAIPFQ010000131.1 GCA_903864395.1 uncultured Chlamydiae bacterium
ATTGATTTAAAAAAACAATGGGTAGAAGATTTGGGTGCGATGCGTTATCGACTAGCGACTGCACGAAAATGTCTGATTCAACACTTGTCTCATTTTGCGCCTGAATTTGATGTTAGTTTTTTACAAAGGCAAAAAGGGATGTTTTCCCTTCTCGATTTAGACAAATCGCAAACAAGTGCGTTGATCGCAAAATTTGGCATCTATTTGCCTGAGAATGGACGAATTTCTCTAACAGGATTGAGCCCTCAAAATACGGCCGCGGTCGCCCAAGGGGTTGCCACGGTGATGCGAGGTTTTTAAAATGCCCCTCGCGTCCCCTTTGCCCTACTTTCTTTTCGCTCTCCTTCTCTTTGGATGGACAGGGCTTTCTCAAAGCGCCTCGGATCATGTGCGCGCTTTGAGCGTCGCTACCTTTACCCCCGCTTGGCATATGGCAGGCAAGGTAAAAGCTTACCTTTCAGATCGTCCCTTTGGGGGCATCGAAAGATTTTTCTCCGTTCCTACTCATGAGCTTGCTCTTGAAAATCAAAGGCTGAAAGAAGAGCTCAGGGGGTTGAAAGAATGGGTTTTTCATGAAGCGCAGATTTTGTCTCAAAAAACTCTTTTATCTACTTTAGGACGGCTCGAAGAGCATCGCAAAGCGATCCCTGCGAAAGTGATTTATCGAGACCCGAGCTCTTGGAGCAGCAGTCTTTGGATCGAGGTGGGTGAGGCCGACAATCAAAGAGTGGGATCGAGGGTGATTGCAAGAAACAGCCCTGTTGTTCAGGGCGCCTCTTTGGTGGGGGTGGTGGATTACGTGGGCCCTTGTCAATCGCGCGTGCGGCTCATCACCGATTCCGCTTTGACTCCAGCGGTTCGCGTGATGCGCGATGGCAAAGAGCCTTTGTATTTGGCCAAAGGAGAGGTCCATGGCAATGGCGCTCCCTTTTGGCGCTCTAGAAGAGCCTTGTTAAAGGGCGTTGGATTCAATTATGACTATGCGGATGCAAGGGGAGGCGCGAGGGAGCTTAAGACTGGGCGTCCGTTAACGGGTTCCGATCCAGCTGCGCCTTTGATTGTGGAAGGCGATCTTTTGATCACTTCGGGGCTCGATGGCGTTTTTCCTTTTGGTCTTTCTGTGGCGGTTGTTACAAAAGTAGACCCTTTGCAAGAGGGGGGCGTCTCTTACGGGATAGAGGCTTTGCCAACGGCCTCCGCGCTCAATGATTTAAAAATGGTGTTCGTGCTGCCCTCTCTTAGTGAGTGAAGCGAGGAAAAAGACGGATTGCGTACAAAGGGTAGTTAACAAGCCTTCTATCCAGAGCAAAATTTCTTAAGGAGGCTCTAGACAGGATTAGGGGAGCTTTTTCTTCTTTTGAAAATTTTTCGTCATAGACTGCAAGGCTTTTCTTTTTTTTAGAAAAACCGGCCTTTACTTCAAGAGGGAAAATATGATGTTCTGTGGAAATGACAAAATCTACTTCTGCGAGCCCCTCGCTTGTCCAATAGTAGAGTTCATCGAAATGCTTATCATGAAGTTCTATGGCCACAAAATTTTCAACTAAAGAGCCCTTGAATTCTTGAAAAAGTTGATCGCCTTCTAAAATAATTCTAGGATCCAGTTTACTCATGGCGCCAAGCAAGCCTACATCCAATAAAAACACCTTAAATGCTTGGCTGTCTGCATAAGCGTCTAAGGGGAGCTTGGGAGTTGAAATGTGATTGGCCTTGATAATGAGTCCCGCACTTTTTAGCCACTGTAAAGATGTTTCAAATTCTCTAGCCCTAGCACTTTTGCGAATAGCCGAAAAAATGAATTTTTTATTTTCTTTAGCTAATTGGCTAGGGATAGAGCTCCAGAGTGCCATGATTTTCATTACTTCATCGTTTGGCGCGTGTTTTGCAAAATCCAATAAATAGGCATCCAGAATTTCCCTTTGTACTGTTCTGACTTGCTCAAGATTTTCTGTTTTCAAATAGGTAGCAACAGCCTCTGGCATCCCCCCTATGATAAAATAATGTTTTAAAAGAGAGGTTAATTTGTTATGAAATATTTCCGAGATCGGTTTTGGATGATCCATTTCTTCGAGCTGTCTAGCTAACTCTTGCTCGCCAATTGCAGTCAAAAATTCAAAAAAGTTCAATGGAGAAAGGTCGAGAAAATTCACCTTTCCTACAGGAAATCCCTTTGTCAGCTTTACGCCGAGGAGAGAGCCAGCCGTAGCTAGATGATATTCATTCTTTTTTTCACAAAAATATTTTAAG
>CAIPFQ010000132.1 GCA_903864395.1 uncultured Chlamydiae bacterium
ATGTTCAGACACTCCTTTAACCAGCTCTAAATGCTCAAAGAATTTACAGGCTATGTCTTGCACAAAATCTCTATTTTCCAAAAAGGCTCTTTTCTGTATCATAAGATCACCTTATATGATAACGCTAGAAAAAATTTCTAAAAAGATTCCAGGAAGAACCCTCTTCGAAGAGGTAACTTTTACGTTCAATCATGGGTGTCGCTATGGCTTAACAGGGCCGAACGGATCGGGCAAATCGACGCTACTCAAAATTATTATGGGGGCAGAGCCGCAGACGACGGGGACCGTGACCTTACCTAAGAAGGTGGGATTTTTAAAGCAGCGGATTGAAGATTTCAAAGATTTTAGCCTCGTTGACACGGTCATCATGGGTAACAGTCGACTTTGGGCGGCTCTCCAGGAGAGAGAAGTTTTGTATCTCGAAGAGATGACGGATGCGATTGGTCTTCGTCTTGGGGAGATTGAGGAGATTATTGCAGAAGAGGATGGATATTCTGCGGAGTCGGAGGCGGAAGCGCTGCTTGCTGGGATGGGGATGCCTGAGGACATGCATCGCAAGCTGATGCATCAAATCCCTTCGGATCGGCAGTTTCGCGTCTTGCTTGTGCAGGCGCTGTTTGGCAATCCTGAGGCTTTGCTTCTCGATGAGCCGACGAACCATCTCGACCTCGACTCTATTTCTTGGCTGGAAGAGTTTTTGCACAATTACAAAGGCACGTTGGTTGTCGTCAGCCATGACAAACATTTTCTCAATTCGATTTGCACGCATATTGCCGATATCGACTACGACACGATTATTACTTATTCGGGCAATTATGACATGATGCTTGTCGCAAAAACTGCGGTGCGAGGGCGTACGGAAGATGAGAACAAGGCGAAAGAGAAAAAAGTGTCTCAGCTCAAAGAGTTTGTCGCGAAGTTTGGTGCGGGGACGCGGGCGAGTCAAGTGCAATCGCGCATTCGAGAAATCCACAGATTGCAGCCGATGGAGCTTAAAAAATCGAATATCCAGCGCCCTTACATCCGTTTTCCTGCGCTTGAAAAGCATTCGGGGCAAGTGGTGGTCAAGGGGGAGAAAATCTGCAAGGGGTATGACGGACACCCTGTGATCAAAAACTTTTCCTTTGAGATCCATCGAGGCGATAAGATCGCGGTGATAGGAAATAACGGCCGGGGAAAAACGACTTTGCTTAAAGCCATTGCTGGGATCTTCCCTCTTGACAGTGGGAAAATCACGTTGGGACATGCGGTAGAGATCGGTTATTTTTCACAAAATCACGGCGATGTCTTGAATAAGCACACAGATGAGACGGTATTTGATTGGCTGAAAGGCAGAAAAGACGTTGTGTTTGATCAGGAGGCTCGCGGGGTGCTTGGCAAAATGCTTTTTAGTGGCGACGACGCCTTTAAGCCGGTGCGCAATTTGTCAGGTGGAGAAACCGCGCGGCTAATTATCGGAGGACTGCTTCTGACCTCTCCAAACTTTCTTGTGCTCGACGAGCCGAACAATCACCTCGATCTCGAAGCTGTTTCAGCACTCGCCTGGGGGCTCGAAGATTTTAAGGGAACGGCGATTGTCGCAACGCACGATCGGGAACTCATCAACGGCTTTGCAACAAAAATCATTGCCTTCGAAGAAGATGGCGTTCATTTTCACCAAGGGCCTTTTGAAGAGTATCTTCAAAAGAAGAAGGCGAAAAGCTAGGCCTCGACTTTGCAACTTTTTTGGGTTGGATGCCTCGGGATATTTGTTCTCGGGGGCGTTATTTAAATCGGGAAGAGGTTAAAAACCCCTTTCCGATTTAAATAATCGCCCAGTTCGTCCATAGGTCGAACGTCCGTGGACAAATAGTCAAGGCCGGCAGCCCAAAAAAGTTGCAAAGTCGAGATGAACACTTAAGTTATTTTTTTATTTCTATAGAAATATGTCCTAACGATTTGAAAATACAGAAAAATTCTTTGCGATCTTTACCAGAAACTCCAGTTTTTTTGGAGTTTCTGGCAGAACTCGACCACCCAACGAAGTACATTTTAGTCAGTGAGAAGATGATCGATCACTTGCAAGAAAAAAGAGGAAGACCATAATTTAAGAGATTCATCCCTTGCAATAAAAGGTCTTACATCATTTTTAGCACTCTCCCAATCAATGGATATTATTTTTTCTCGCAGGATAGATCGCACTCGATCATGAGTTAAGGCCTCTTCTGCGCCCAAGTTTTTTGCCTGTCGCATACAAGACTCTAAGTACTTGAGACTCAAAGGAATTTTATTTTGAATGTACCAAATGAGATCGTACCAATCACGCCCTTTAACTCTCCCCTTCCTTGCGCGATAAAGAGCCGCATGCATTTTCCCCGCAAAGAGATCGCTTTTGTGCAAAGTCAAAACATAAAAGGACACTGGATTCAAAACTAAATGATTTTCTACACGAAAAAAAGGGGGCGGATCAATATCTATCTCAATCTTAATTTGAATTTTTTCATTATGATTAAACGATTTTGATTTTTTATCTTGGACGAGCGAGAAAACCCGCTCCTTTAGGGGCGGGATGAGAGCTCGCCTTTAGGAAAATCTTGTTGCTCAATATATTTGCGAACAACTTCTATGGAAGCTCCTCCACAAGAGGATGCAAAATAGCTGGGAGACCATAGGGTGTTTCCCCACAAGCTATTCTTAACCTCTGGATAATTTTTTTTTCGGATGAGTCTGGAAGAGACTCCTTTTAGGGAATTCACCAAAGAAGATATGGAAAATTTTGGCGGATAAGTAACAAGGAGATGCACATGATCTTGCTCTCCATTGCATTCTTCAAGATTGGCTTCAAAATCCTTACATACATGGCTGAAAATTTGTTCTAAATCATGGATTACTCGTCCAGTGAATACATGTCTCCGATATTTCGCGACAAAAACTAGGTGAACATGCAACAAAAAAATGCATGATCGACCCTTTCTAAAATCATTTGACTTATTCATAGACCAAAATATATCATAGAGGCATGATCGGCATAGTGGCCAGGATGCTATCACTTCTTAGGGACAGTGGCAAATATGCAAACCAAGAAGCATTCGAGCTCTTCCTTGGGATGGTTTGGAATCTAAAGTCGCTCTTTCATTGGCAAGAGCTCTCAG
>CAIPFQ010000133.1 GCA_903864395.1 uncultured Chlamydiae bacterium
ACTACCCGCATCGAGCAAGCCATGACAGACCTCATCCCTCGAGGCCAATACGCCAAGTTCACCTTCGAGTCCTTGCTTCGTGCCGACACATTGACCCGCTATCAAGCGCATCAGATCGCCCTTAGTGCAGGATTCCTCACCGTTGACGAAGTCCGCCACATTGAGAACCTCCCGCGCAAAGGTCATTCTATGGATAGTTTTGCAGCAGCTCTTCTTGTGGTAGGGATGTGCGAGGGGACAGGGGATTGTCGAGAAGATTGCCTTCATATCATCGCCAAAATCCCTCAAATTGCCGCTTGCGTCATCAATCACCATGCTGGATGGGGCAAAACGCCTCGCTCGCAGCCAGAGCTTGGCTACATAGAAAATTTTGTCCATATGCTGCAGATGAAAGAAAAAAAGACGCCAGAGCTCATCGAGGTCATGCGCCTTTTCAATGTGATTCATTTTGATCATTGCGGGGGCAATCTATCTACCTTTGTCGGGAAAGCGGTCGCCTCTGGCTTAGAAAATATGTATGGATCTCTCGCCTCCGCTCTTTGCGCTCTCGCAGGGCCTCGCCACGGCAGGGCAAATCAAGACTGCCTTGAATTTGTCCAAAGAACCCTCGAAGAGGTGGGAGAGAATGCGAGCGCCGCTGATGTTGAGCGGTTAGTGAGAAAAAAATTAAAAAACAAGGAGCTCGTTTTTGGCTTTGGCCATGCGGTGTTGCGCGTAGAAGATCCAAGAGCGACTGTTTGCTACGATTATTGCAAACAGCATTTTTCAAAACATCCGCTCGTTAAAATTGCACAATTGTTGCGCACAGAAGGGACTCGCGTTTTAAAGGAAAACCCCAAAGTTTCCAATCCTTACCCAAATATCGACGCGATCACAGGCTCTATGCTTGTGGCCGCAGGGTTTCCTCACCCAGAGTATTTTACAATCCTTTTTGGTCTGGCAAGAGTTGTTGGAATCGCGATTCAAATTGTATACGAGCGCTTGGAAGCTCGCGGAGGAAAAGGGACGCCGATTATTCGCCCCTCTTACCTCTACAAGGAGAGACTTTCAGCTTTTCTTGCCAAAGATAAAAAATAGCCCAAGGCCTGCTACGATCAATAAAACACCCCCCACTTGAAGCTGTTTAGCTCCTCCTTTGTATTGGGCAATCTCTTCTTTGCCCGCTTGGATCTTACTGTCCGCGGAATCAAAAATAGCCTTTTGTCCAATCTCTTTTGTATAAGGAGTCAGACTAAACAATATTTTGCCTGCACTGACCTTTTGCTCTCCCTCTCGAATTTGTTCTTTTCCCTCGGCGACCCTCTGATTAATATAGTTTGCAGTCAGGATTAACCCGGCCCCTGCAATGCATACACAAATTCCTGCCCATCGATTGCCTCTCATAAAACACCTCCTGACAGACCTATACATAGGTAAAAATCTATTTTTTGTAATGCATAAAATAAACCCTATCTGTTATGTTTTTAGCCATGAATATAGAACCTGATATAATTAATTGGATTGAGGCTCAAAAAATCATCTCTCAGATGCTTGAAGCCTTGAGCCCAAAGCTTTTGGAAGAAGAGACGTTAAGTCTTGATATTGATAAAATTATTTTTCAAAAGCCAAAGCTGCCACCAAAATATGCCTCATTCCTGGCGACGCCTCTTTCCCTTCCCTTGGAGTCTACGAGCTCTTTTCCCACCCCTCCGCCATTAAAACAAAGTTTTGCTATCGCTAGACCAGTCTTTATAGAAAATTTTCCCTCTGACGATGTTTTTTTTGAAAAAGAGGAAGCCGAGCTTTTGATCCGACAAGTTCGCGCTGCCGTCCAAAGTCTTCCTAGAACAAGATTTTTACCTATCCCTATGAAGCCTTTCATTAAGGAGCTAGAGGCGCTCATCATTGCAATTTTTAAACAACATGAAGAGCCTCCCTTAAAAAAAAACCAACCTTTCCTACGGCCTCATCACATTTCTGCTCCCCCAGTGCTCACTCGACCTGTGGATCTAAAGACGCAAGATTGCAGTTTATTGCGCGTCATTAAATCGGCGCTCAGGTCTGTAGAAACGAAAAAGCCTTTTTTCAGCGATGATAGACAGCCACCTGAAAAACCAAAAATATCGGAAACAAAATTTTTAAATCTTTCGAAAGAGGCTCCTCATAAGCCTCTACTTCAAGAAGTCGCCGTGATTTCTTTAGCTCCGTATATGGAAAAATCAGTTTTTCCAGCGAGAGCGACGCAAACAAAAAAGAAAAAAGAAAAGCGTAGACCCTTTGATGAAGAGACAGAAGAAGGGGAGAGTGGGTCTTTTTCAGATTTTTCATTTGACTTCAGTTGATCTTTTGCGTATCTCTCAATTTATATCTATCTGAGAGGCTCTGCTTGCGTATTTTTTTTATCTTAGGATTCTTTACCCTTTGTGGGTGTGCGGCAAACATGGCATTGAGTACGCTCACCGCAGCCGATTCAAATGTTTCTAATTTAACTTGCCTAAGCCTTGGGATGAGCCAATGCGAGGTCTTGCATATCATGCGCCAACCCTTTAAAGATAAAACATACTGCCTCGATGGGGATATTTACGACGTTTGGTTTTATGTGACCGAGCAAACTCTTTTGGGGCAAAGCAGGCTAATGCCTGTGAATCTTACGCCTTTGACATTTAAGAACGGAGTTCTGGTTGGCAAGGGGGCCTCTTATGCCAACTATCTTAAGAAGAAAGAAGAAGAAAGAAGGAACGCCCCTCCTCCAGACGCCGTCATGGCGCCTGTGCAAAAACCGGTGCCTATCACGCCGTCCGAAGAGACACAAGAAAAGCCGCCTCTTACAGATGAAGATCAAGAACTTTTGCATGAAGAGTCGGATCAAATTTTTAATCAAACCTGATGAAAATTTCCCTTGGCTACCAAGTTCTTTTTGCGGTCTTTTTAGGGATTTTGACAGGTCTTTTTTTAGGCTCTTTTTCTAGTGTTCTCCAACCGATTGGCGATATTTATACAATGTTGCTGCAGATGGCGGCTTTGCCGTACATTTGCTTGTCTTTGATTCATGGAATTGGGTCGATGACGCCTTCCCTAGGGAAAAAACTTTTGCAAAGAGGGTGGTTTTTTTGGCTGATTCTTTGGGGATCCGTTTTTTTTGTGATCTACGCCCTCAGTTTTATGATCCCAAGGCCTTTGTTCACAATCATTGACGCCTCTTCCAACGAAGAAAAACAACTCATAAGAAATTTCTTAAATTATCTAGTTCCAAAAAACCCTCTCTATGACCTTGTCAATAATATAATTCCAGCGATTGTTGCATTTGGTCTTATTTTTGGGATCGCGCTCATGCATTTGCGTGCAAAAGAACCTTTATTGTCGATTGTCGAGAGGGGCACGCAGCTCGTGGAAAAAATTCTTCTTTGGCTCGCTATTATTTCTCCTTTGGGAATTTTTATCCGCTGCGCTGTTGCATTTGGGACGATTTATTTTGAAGAGATTTCTTCGATCGGGTTTTATGTCATGGGGTTTATTTTTGCTTCTTTGGTTCTTACGTTTTGGATTCTCCCTTTGCTTCTTTCCTCTTTTACGGCTTTTTCTTATAGGGAGACGCTCAAAGCCTTTCGATCTGTTTGTCTGTTACCTTTTGCCACAGGGTTGCCTACGCTGGCGCTACCCTTAGCGATTACTTACATGAAGACACTGAGCCAAAGAACCAGAGAAAAAGACCATTTTGACTCTCTGTCTCAGACAGCGCTTCCTATTTGCTATAGTTTAGGACAAATCGGAAATTGCATGGCTTTATTTTTTATTCTTTTTATATCGTTTTTTTTCCGACACCCTTTTTCTGGATGGGAAAAGGCGATTTTGTCTATTTTCATGATTCCTATGTCTTTTGGCTCTTCCACGACCTCTTTGAGTGTAGTTTCTTATCTGATCGAGCAACTGAGACTTCCCATAGAGTCGATCGCTTTATTCAAGCAAGGGGCTGTGATCACTTTAAATTTCCAAGTGCTCATGAGCTCAGCGAGTATTTTAACCTTTTTGATTCTCGTTATTTATTCTTATTATAATCGAATTCAATGGCGTTGGAAATATTTTTTAATCCATTTTTCTTGCCTGTGCCTTACTTTTATTTTAGCGATTGGATTTTTTAGAAAAAATGTTTCGATGAATGATTATTTCAATCGAAAGAACGCCGATTTTCAAGTTGCAGATGTTCTGTCTTTTCCTGTTCATGCAAAGATTTTCCAAGGCATGTCTGAGCAGCCTAGGGGGTCCAATACTTCAGATCCTTTTGCACATATTTTGCGATCTGGCGTGCTTCGCGTTGGTTATTCGACGCTCGATCCTCCTTATTCTTATCTCAATCAGCAAGGAGAATTGTGTGGCTATGATATTGCTTATGCCTATCAGCTTGCAAAAGACCTTGATTGCACACTCGAGCTGATTCCTATTCGATTTGAAGATCTTTTGCATCAATTGGAAATAGGGGAGTTTGATGTTGCAATGGCCTCTGTCATCATGGATGAAGAACGCATTAAGACCATGGAGTTTACGGCTTTTTATAAAGAAGAAGATTTTGTCCTGGTGGCTCTCACAGCGCATCGCGCGCGCTTTTTAGATTTGAGAGCTTTAGAAAAAAACGCCTCTTTGAGACTTGTGACTTACGGCTCTTTAATTATTCCTGCACGGCGTCATTTTCCTTTAGCCTCCATAGAGATAATGAATAATAATGATCCATTATTAGAGCCCTTGCTTCAAGGAAAAGTTGATGGGGCTCTTTGGACAAGAGTGCAAGCCTCTGCTTGGTGTGGCAGCCATGTTGATTTTGTCCCCCTTGATTACGGGGGCGCTTTGGGCAAATGTTTTTTCGCTTATCCAGTCAAGTTAGGTGCTTCAACCTGGGCTTCTTTTTTAAATCATTGGCTTGTTTTAAAAAGCCAAGATGGCTTTCAGGACGCAATGGTTCGATACTGGATTGAAGGAGAAAAAGGAAAAAATTTAGAGCCCCGTTGGTCTATTCTTAGAAATATTTTGCATTGGGTCGATTAGGGTTTTGGTGCTTTTGTTCGATTTGTTAGCGTTAATGTTAGCGTTCAGTAGAAATGTCGCTAC
>CAIPFQ010000134.1 GCA_903864395.1 uncultured Chlamydiae bacterium
CCCCTGCCTGGTTTAAATAATCGCCCAGTTCGACCATAGGTCGAACGTCCGAGGACAAATAGCCAAGGCAGGCAGCCCACAAAAGCTGCAAAGTCGAGCGAAGAAATACAAAAGTAACTTAGATCATCTCACAAGCATTTTTGATCTCGCATCTCTTTATTCCATCCCTGTGCGTCAGCTTTCTTTGGGGCAGAGAATGCGCTGTGATCTTGTGGCCGCTCTTCTTCACTCGCCAAAAATTCTCTTTTTAGATGAACCGACCATTGGACTCGATGCGCTTAGCAAATTGGCTATGCGCGATTTTTTACGCAAGCTTAACCGCGAGCAAAAAATTACAATTTTTTTGACTACGCACGACATGGACGACATTGAAGCGCTTTGCCAAAGGGTGTTGGTCTTAAACGAGGGAAATTTGCTTTTCGATGGATCGCTCTCGCAACTGCGCCGTCAAATTTCTTCGGATCGAATTTTAGTCATCGATTTGGTGACCCCTGAGAGCCCCCTTGTTCTCGAAGGGGCTGCCTTGCTGAAACAAGAAGGGCATCGCGCATGGTTCAGCTTCAATCCAATGCATATTTCTGCGGCGCATCTCATTCAAAAAGCGACAGAGCGCTTTGCGATTTCAGATTTATCTTTGGAAACGCTTCCGATTGAAGAGGTCATTGCTCGTTTTTATCGGACGCTTTCGTCGTGAAAAAGTACTATGCGATCTTTTTCGTGCGTGCGCGCTCGATGGTGCAATACAAAATGGCGGCCTTTGCAGGCATTGCGACGCAAATTTTTTGGGCTTTCATTTATGTGATGATTTTTCGCGCTCTTTATTCGGAGGCAAGTCATTTTGAGCCAATCTCTTTGACGCAAACGCTTTCTTTTTTATGGTTAGGGCAGTCGATGATGCCTCTTTTACCTTTTCGTTTGGATAAAGAAATTGAAACGCAAATTCGCAGCGGTCAAGTGGCTTACGAGCTTTTGCGTCCCATTGATTTATACGGAGTTTTTTTTGCCCGTTCGCTCGCATTTCGATGTATTCCAGTGCTGCTTCGCTCTTGTCCGCTTTGGGCGATTGCCGGATGGTTTTTTCAGCTACAAGCGCCCTCTTCTTTCACGAGCCTGATTGGATTTGTACTGTCTTTCGGGGGTGCTATTGTTCTCTCTTCAGCCATCACAACCTTGATAAGCATTACCTTGTTTTGGACAATTTCTGGGGATGGGATTAAGCGACTCATTCTCCCAATTTCTTCTCTCTTGTCAGGGATTTTGTTGCCACTGCCTCTTTTTCCAGAGTGGATGCAATCCTTTTTGAGTTGGCAACCCTTTCGAGGCCTTATTGATATTCCGTGTCGGATCTACACGGGGATGATTGCAGCAGAGAACGTTGTCTTTTTTCTTGCATTTCAAATTTTTTGGACAGGGGTATTTGTTTGGATGGGGCGTACCTTACTAAAAAAATTTATTCGGCGCATTGCGATCCAAGGAGGATAAATTGAAAATCGTTTGGTCTCTTTTTCGCGCTGCACTTCTTTCGCAAACGCAACATAGAGCTTCTTTCATGATGCTTTTTTGCAGCTATTGCCTCTCGACGGGCGCTGATATTTTGAGTCTGTGGGTGTTGTTTGATCGATTTCAAATGATTCGGGGCTGGACATTTTCTGAGCTCGCTTGGGTGTATGGGATTGTCCACATGGGATTTTCTCTCGCAGAAACGACGGCAAGGGGGTTTGACGATTTTGATACAATGATAAAAAATGGCGATTTCGATCGCCTGTTGCTGCGTCCTCTCAGTCCTCTTCTTCAGCTCGCCGTTTCGCGTGTTGAGCCGATGCGGCTTGGGAGATTTGTTCAAGGGTTCTGCATGCTTCTTTGGGGACTTTCTTCTTTGCCTTTTTCTCTTTCATTTTTTCATCTTTGTTTGATTATTTTTTCGATTGTAAGTACGGCCAGTCTCTTTTTTGGTCTTTGGATTTTGCAAGCAACAGCTTGTTTTTGGTTCACTGAGATTTTGGAAGTTTTTAATATTGCAACGTTTGGCGGTGCGCAAATGGGACAGTTCCCGATCACGGTCTACAGTCGTGGGATGCAATGGATCTTCACGATCCTGGTTCCTCTTTCCTGTGTCGCCTATTATCCGATTGCAAGCGTGCTTGGAAAAAGCACTTTGCCCCTTTCTTTGGCTTGCGCCCTTCCTCTTGCAGGATTTGTCTTTCTTTGGCTCTCTTGCCAATGCTGGAAGGTAGGGGTTCGTCGCTACAGCTCTACGGGAAGTTAGGGACTGTGAAATCGTTTAGGGAAAAACGGCGGCAATCTTATTTCTCCCATGGAAAGGGGCGAAAAGGCTTGGGTGTGTTTTCGTCTTCCTTGGGCCCTGTTGCTCGATTAATTAGAGGGCTAAAAGGGCCTGTTTTCTTAGCTAGTTGTTGTGCTGTGACGAGCGCGGCGATTTTAGCTGTCGCAGAGTCGCTTTTAAATTTGAGCTTATCTACCGTCCCTCGAACAGGAATTTGAAGCACGTAGCTGTGAGAGAGCCCTGTAATTCCTAGACTGTTTTCCAAAGTGTCTGCAGGAAGGCCAAAAACACCCTCAATTTTTGTCGAAGGCAGCGATATGATTCCCCAGCCACATACGTGAATTGCTCCAGCAATCAATGCATCTGTGCGGTGAATGGTCAAAAACCCCTCTTTGAGAGAAAAGCGAATCGGGGTGAACCAAATGGGCGCGGTTCTATTGATGATCGAAGTATGATTGAGCATGGCAAAAAAAGAGGTCATCGAAGGAAATCCGTGGCAAATGAGCTGACCGAGCTCAAGAGTGCCTTGAGAAATCAAAATTTTTTCCCAAGAAAAAGAGGTGAGGGGAAAAACGCTGCCCGCGCTGAGCTGCAGTGTGATCGGATTTTTTGCATCAATCACTCGCCCGTTCAGTGCCTGGAGCATTTCTTCTGTGAGTTGCAAGCTTCCTGAAAAAGGCTGTGTTAAAGTGAGCCGATTTTCTGCGACACGCCCCTGAAGTTGAAAAGATCCTCCTTGGCTTGTAGTGCCTGAAATCGTTAGATCTTTGTGTTCAATTTTTGCTTCCACATGTTCTAGGCGCAAAGACCCGAAGCGAGGAAAAGCGATTTGCCCATTTTTTAGAAAAAACAGATCGCTGAAAGAGCCAAGACGCCAAAGAGGGATATTTGAGCTGAGAGTTTCAAGCGTTCCTTCCATCTGCGGAGTAGAGAATGAAACTTTTTGAAATTCCTGAGGGCCTTTCCAGGTCAAATGAAGAGTTTCTACAGAAACTTTTCCCCCAATTTTTTGCGACAGAGCACGCTCGAAAAACGGTTTTCCGATCGATGTTGAGAAGAAGTTGGGGATAAAAAAGAAAAAAATTCCAAGGATACAAAAAAGAGTACAAGAAACGAAAAGTTTGCGCATTTATTCCACCGTGACTGATTTTGCTAGATTATAGACAACTGCCTCAGAATCTCAAGGCAATGTTTCGTATCGGCCCCTGTAAAAGTAAAAACTTTGGGAAACTCAAGTAAGAACCGTTAAAAAAACATTAACATATCTTTTAATTTATTAAAAACATCTTGAGCGGAGATAAACAGATGCCAGTGTTTTCGAAGAGCTTTGATGCGCATGAGGGGGCGTGGAGGGGCGAGGAGGGTGCCAGGGAGCCAG
>CAIPFQ010000135.1 GCA_903864395.1 uncultured Chlamydiae bacterium
CAGCCCACAAAAGCTGCAAAGTCGAGATTAGTGCCTCCTTTTTTTGTTAGCACTAAAACAGTATGCACGATGGGACGCTCTCTATCAATTTTTTTATTCAATTTTGTGATCGACGAGCGTCAGCGAGTTGATCCTAAAATTGTACAAAGTCGAGATAGAATAATCAATCCCTAGAAAAGAGTAAACACAAAAATCTGAGTAATACCGTGTTATCCAATTGGAAAAGGACGAACCAGAAGCAGAGATGCCGGCGAACTTGGATTAATTACTAGAACCCACTGACATCCGTCAAAGGAAGGAGAACTGAAAGCAAAACAAAACCAACAAGCCCCCCAAGAACCAATAGCAAAATCGGTTGCGCAAGCTCAGCGAATCGCGTTAGCCCGCTTTCCACCTCTTCCTCATACATTTGCGCAATCTGCTCAAGAGTAAAGGACAAATTGCCTCCTTGCTCCGCTAAACTCAGCATCCGAGGCACTAAAGGCGGAATTAAAGGATGATGCAAAAAAGGCTGAGAGATCGACTCTCCTTGAGAAATCCTCTCCTCTGCTTTCGCAATCACATCTTGTAACACAAGATGGCGCATCACGGTTCGCGCCCGCGCAAAAGCAGAGAGCAAGGGAAGCCCCCCTTCTAAAAGCGCTGACGCCGCCCGCGCAAAGCGCACAAGAGCTATTTTTGCAAAAAATGCGCGAGCCCCAGGGAGCCGTAAAAACACCGCAAGCGCTCGTTGTCTCCACGAGCTCACAATGCAAGGTACGATCCCGAAAGCGAGAGCTAAAAAAGCCAAAGCGCCTAAAACACCTTGAAACTCACAGGCAAATCGACTTACTGTAAAAACCATTTTTGTAAGCGGATGCAAAGAGTCTCTCCCCTCAAAAAGCTCCTGCAAAGAGGGAATGACAAAAAAAAGAAGAGAGAAGAAAATCACAGAGCAAAAAATGGACAGCAAAGCGGGATACAGCAAAGCGGAAATAATTTGTTTGCGCATCTTCATCTGCCGTCCAATCAACAGCTCTAAATTCTCAAGGCACGCCGCGAGCTGTCCCGTCTTCTCCGCATTAGCTACCATCGCAATATAAAAAACATCGAATGTCTTAGAGTGGCGCTGAAGCGCCTGAGAGAAGGGGTAGCCAGCTTTAATTTGCTCGCAAAAATCCAAAAGCATCCGATGCGGCCGCAAAGAGCGATATTTTTCCTCAAGGGCAGAGAGCGTTTCAAAAAGAGGCAGCCCCGCTCGCAGTAAACGCGCAACCTCCCGCGTTAAGCAAAAAACCTCCTTTTGCGACAGATTTTTTTGTATCTCTCGATCGCTCAGAGCCGTGATTTGAATCGCGATCACCTTTTGGCGCGAAAGTTTTTGTTTCGCGTCAAATAAACTCTCCGCCTCAATCGTAGAGCTAAATGTTTTCCCTTCCACAGACAAAGCTTGATAGCGATAAAGAGGCATCGAATCGCTACGCCCCCTCATCCATCCGAGTCACCCGTAAAATTTCGGCAGCGCTCGTCAACCCCTCGATGGCCAAATCAACCCCCCGATCAAAGAGCGAAACCATCCCTTGAGACAAAGCCTCCCGCCTAAGCTCTGCGGCGTCTTGGCTCTTCAATACCTGTCCCTTCAGCTTGGAAGACATCGCCATAAACTCGTAAAGGCCGAGGCGCCCCTTATAGCCCGTCTCAAAACATTGCGAGCAACCAAGGCCTCGAAAAAGCGTCCCCTTAAAATTCTTTCTCTTTCCCAACCCTAACCCCCGTATCTCTTCTTCGCTCGGGACATAACTCGTCTTGCAATGAGGGCAGATCGTTCGCACAAGCCTTTGCGCTAAAACACCTAAAATCGAGGAGGCGAGAAGATAAGGCTCTATGCCCATATCGGCAAGGCGCGTCAGAGCAGAGGGCGCATCATTGGTGTGCAGCGTGCTAAAAACAAGATGCCCCGTCAAAGAAGATTGAATAGCGATCTCAGCCGTTTCTTTATCGCGAATCTCTCCAATCATAATGACGTCGGGGTCTTGGCGCAAGATATGGCGCAGCCCCTTGGCAAAATCCATTTCAATTTTGCGATTCACAGGGCACTGAGAAATGCCAGAGAGCTTATATTCCACCGGATCTTCAATTGTCACAATATTCATTGTGGCAGAGTTAAGCTCAGAGATTGCGCTATACAGCGTTGTCGTTTTTCCACTCCCTGTGGGCCCTGTCACAAGGATAATCCCCTCTGGCGATCGAATCTGCTTGCGCAAGACGCGCAAAAGATCTTCTGGCATCCCGATGCGATCAAGCCCCAAAAGCACATTGCCCTTGTCTAAAATACGGAGCACAACTCTCTCTCCATACACAGTCGGCAGTGTACTCATCCTAAAATCAATAGAGCGAGCGCCAATCCTCAACTTCAGCCGCCCATCTTGCGGCAGCCTTTGCTCCGCAATATCCATCTGCGCCATCACTTTCAGACGCACGATAATCTGCGATTGATAATCCCTCGGCGGCGCATGTCTTTTTTGCAAAACACCATCAATGCGATAGCGAATCAACAGCCCCAGTTCCTGCGGTTCAAAATGAATGTCAGAGGCCTCCTGTTGAATGGCTTCCATCAAAAAAGTGTTGACAAGGCGAATCACAGGATTTTGATCTGACGATTCCAAAAGATCGTAAGCCTCTTCAATAGGCTTCCCTTCGATCATCGCCGATTTTTTTTCTAAATCGGAAAAAAAGAGCTGCGTCTCTTCCTCTTTTTGCTCATAGCAGCGCTCAATTGCCGCCTCCAAAGAGGGTTTAGGACAATAGACAGGAAGGATTGGCTGATTGAATAAAAATCGCAACTCTTCGATGGAATCCATATCGAGCGGATCGGAAAGAGCCACCCTCATGCCCGTCTCAGAACGTTCTAAGGGAAGAACTTGCCTTTGTTTTGCAAAAAGATAGGGAATTAAAGCCACCCGCTCTCGCACGAAAGGAAAATGATCGATCCTTTCGCAGAGAGACCATCCGAATTTTTCAGCAAGAGCGCGCTCATCCATCGTTTTTCAATACATATCAAAAAGCATTTGCAAACTACTTTCAAACAGTTTTTTGCGCTGCTGCGTTTTCGCCTCGTCAAGACGCTCAAGAAATTCAGGAATATCTCCTGGGCGCATCTGGTATTCTATTTGCCGAAGGCGACGCAAATCATCGACTGGATTGCGGATAATATGCGGAGTAATGAACACGAACATCTCTGTGTTCGTCTCATTGACCTTCGTCAAGCCAAAAAGTTTGCCCACCCCAGGAAGATCGCCCAAGAAGGGAATTTTTTCTCGCGTATCTTCTTCCATCTTTCTTCGCAATCCCCCTAAAATCACCGTTTCTCCATCGGCCACGCAGACTTGGTTTTCAATATGGCGCCGATTCACAGGGGGACGATCATTGAGAGAGAAATGGGTCGTATCAAACTCAAGGTTTGTTTCCAAAGAAACAAAGCCTGGGTGATCCTCGCAATCGTCAGGAAGATGAATGGTCGGCGTTAAATTCACGGTAATTCCATACTGCGCTCTCGTAAAAGAGCGCTCAAAGGTCACGCCTCCCGCGGCAAGCTGAATCGGAATCGCTCCATTATCAATCGAAATCTCTTCTACCACAGAAAAATTCACAGGCGTCTGATTGATCGCAAGCATCGAAGGATTCGCATTAATTCGCAAATCCTCTTGCGCGAGAAGAAAGTTGTACGTTAAATCAAAAGCGGGCCCTTTAGTGCCTTCTCGGCTGAATAAAAAGCTCAAAATGCCCTTATTAACCGCTTTTTCTTGCGTATCAAACGAGAGCGCATTTTTTGTTGTGCCACTTCCGTTTGTTCCAAATTGGAGTAAATTAATGCCAATTTGCTTGCGATCCGTCAGCTTTTTCTCCACAAGCAATACATCCATCTGCACCATTCGCTTAGGGACATCGAGTTTTTTTAAAAGAGACTTAATTTTCGATAGCTCTTCTCTTCGCACAACCATCAAAAGAGAGCTTGTTTTCGTATCGACAATGAAATTCGCATAAGAGCCTTGCGTGCCTTTATCGAGCAACCCTGGTTGAACAAAGGGAGCTGTTGCAGGCAACACGGGGTTAAAAGGCGTGTTTGCTGGCGGATAGATCGGCCCTTGGAAAGGGGTTGGCTCAGGCACTACCGGCGGAGGAGGCGGAGGAAGCGGAGAGGGGGGCGGAGGGGTCTCTCCTTTCTTTTCAAAATTCGATCCGAGCAAAGAATCGTACACTTTTTCCAAAACAGCAGCGAGATCTTCTGGATTCGAATGTTTGCAAGAATACCAATAAATAATTTTTTCTCCAGGATCTTCCATCTGGCTTTCTAATTCAGCGATCATTTGAGCGCCTCTTTCCACTGTTTCTGACTCTCCTACAAGAACCAACCCTTGCGGCAGCGCTAAAATCGACAATTCATCAGCGGTCATGGGATGATACGTCGGCCGTCCCCTAGCCCCTGTTTCCGCAAAAACAGTCCGCAAGATTTTTTCTGCTTCCAAGATTCCAACCTTCGAAACATTGAGAAGACGCACCACCTTGCCCTTCCCCTTCTCCCAAACCGCATAATACAACCCCATCAGCTTTTCAATTGTGTCGCGCGTAGAAACAAGAACCATTTTTGATCCAATCGCCTGAATCGATGTTTGCTTCGGATCGGAAAATCGTTCGAAAAACGCTTGCACGGAGCGCAGCTGTTCTGGCGGAGGAGAAAAGACAAAAAAAAGACGCGCCTGCACGGGAAATAAAGGAAGATCCCCTTCTTTTGCGACCACTCCCTGAATAGCGGAAGGATCGAGCTTTAAAATATAGAGCTGTTTTGCAAAGGGGTTAATTTTTTTAACGCCCACACCATTTTGGAACAAAATCATCTCAATCATTTCTCCCCAAGAGGCGCGGGGCAAGGGGATTCCCGATAACAAACTAATCTTCATTCCGCTCAGCTCTTGAGGGATAATGTAGAGAAATTCATTCGCGCCGTATTCCGTAATAAGCTGCGCTAAAGAGGTCTCTCCGATATCCCAAAGAGCGCACGGCTCTTCCATGGAAGAGAGCTCTCGCGCAGAGTGGGAGCGCCACCTCTCTTCAAGGGCTGTAATTTCATCGCGCAGCCCTTTTACCTCGGTGAGCAAAGAAAAATATTGTTCCTCTCCTGCACCTTCATCGCTCAACCCTTGAGCGCTTCTAAATTTCATGGCGAGCTGCGCTCTTAGATCGAGGAGATCCGCATTGATTTTTTGCCCATTTTCTGTCTCCGCACAAAGCACCAGCGTCGTCGTTAAACAAGCTATAGCAAAGAGGAAGAAAAGCAATAATTTTCTCACGGCTTATCTCCAATAATAAATTCAACAGACACTTGTTCTGTCCTTTGTTCATTGAAAAATGAACCTTCGAGATTTTTTTGACCCGCTCTCACACCGATTCGATCCAAAACAAATAATTCCCCTTTCAGTTTGCCAAATCGATACGCCTCTTTCTCCTCAGCTCGCCGCAAAGCCCTCCATCGACCTGCCGTTTTTAAAGCCCAATCCCCTTGGCGCAAAATCAAGCACTGCTTATCCAAGAGGCAACTGATTTGCTTTTCCGATCGGAGGCGCACGGCGCTCAAAATTTCGCCCCCTCTTAGCTTTTGGGGCTCTTTTGGCTCAAGACCTAAAGAAAACCGGCGATACCTTTTTTTGTCGTCCCACCCCTCCCAAATCAAAAGATTTCCGTCCGTGCAAAGAATGTGAGCGCAAGAGCTCTCTGCACTAAAATCGCCTTTTTCCCAGCGCCCATTGTTCCAAGTAATCCATTCCCCTGAGCGCAGCGACAACCATTGGCTCTCTGCACAAGATCCTAAGGAGACGAGATATAAAACTCCTTCCCCGTACTTTTCTGAAAATCGATCAAAGCCCAGCCATTTTGCCTGCCCTAAAACACGAAACGGGGAATTTTCTGGGTATTCCTCCACCCTTTGAAGAAGAGGGGCCTGAAAGGGGGTGCAAAACCGCTCTGTTTCAAACGCTTCTCCCGCCTCTGTTCGAACCCAGACAGAGGCTTCGATCGCAGCCTCCTCTTTTTGTGTAAGATCCATCCAAAACAGAGATTTTTGAAGAGAGGGGGCAAGACCTTTTCCTTTGATAAACTTTAAATCGATCCGACAAGGTAGCTCGGCCTTTTGAGACAACGCGGTCGATTTCCAAGAAACTAAAATCGAAGAATCTTTTTCCGCAACAGCGGGGTGCGCTGGATCGCGCGAAAAAATCATTTCGGAGGCAACGCGAGGCATAGAGAAAGAGTTTGGTATCTGTTTCAGCTCTAAAGGAATAGCTACAGCGGAGACAATAGGCGACGCCTCAAGAATCAGCGGGGGCGTCAGAGAAATGTCTTGAAGGCTTCCAAAGACGATAATTCCCATGACGAGGGCACTCCCACTGATGGCCGCGATCCCTCCTCCGAAAATTCTTTGAGGGTTAAAAGGATAAAATTTTTGCGTATTCATGGTTATCAGGAACTATCTTAAGAGATTTCATAAAAAAAGATAAGAGAGAAAAATCTGAAACTCGGTTCCTCTCGCCCAGATCCCATAAAATGATCTCGACTTTGCAATTTTTTTGGGTTGGATGCCTCGGGAGATTTGTTCTCGGGGGTGTTATTTAAATTGGGAAGGGGTTAAAAACCCCTTCCCAATTTAAATAATCGCCCAGTTCGACCATAGGTCGAACGTCCTGGGACAAATAGCCAAGGCAGGCAGCCCACAAAAGTTGCAAAGTCGAGAATGATGGTTGCAAATAATCAAACTAGAGAATTAAATACAGTTATAAGAGCTACAATACATTTAAAGGTGATTCATGAGCCAAAATAAATTCGTAGACAAGTTAAAGGAAGGGGTGTCCGTCCATGAAATCGAAGGATTTGCAGGAAAACACACTTCGGAAATTTTTTCCGTTCTAGCGATCCTGATCGGTACATTTTCAAGCGCTTATGACTTTTTCACAGGGCCTAAGGTAACCCTCCTATTTCTTGCGATCGGAGCCATTGGAGGAATCCTTTTTTCAGCCCCTGTAGAAAAAGGGCTAAAGCAGCTCTATCAATTTACCCTCAAAAAAGAAAAAATGACGGAAATTTTGATAGGCGCGCTAAAAATCGTCGTCGCCCTCTTTGTTCCGTTCCTCTATTTCGGGCTAATGGGATTGCTCGCAGGCACTTCTTATCATTATTATTTGAGAAGAGCGCAAATTGCTTCAGAAAACATGCCTCACCCTCACAAAAAAGAGGACGGCGAAGAGCACGACTAATTCATAGTCCCTAAAGCCGCGATTTCCTCTCAGCGATGTAGTCGGGCAAAGAGACTTGTTTTTCCTGAAAACAGCTTAAAAAGAGTTGAGAGAGCTTTGTCCCTTGTGCCTTAGACAAAAAAGCTTCGAGCTCCTCCCAGGCAGCGAGTTCTCCAGGAGAGTTGCTCAGCTCTTGTTGCAAGCAAGCCAGCCGTAGAAGATTATGTGCATAAAGAAGAGAGCCCCCGACAAGGGGTTCTTGAGAAAATGCGCTGACATTGCATTCTTTGTCCATCTGCGCCTTCAAAGACGCCGCGTGTTCCAAGGCGTTTTGAAAACATTCTTGTTCGATCAGTAAAGTCGTTTCAGCAAAAAAAGCGTGGTAAGGCGTTTCGCTGCGCGAGCGCTCGATAGCTCGATAGCCAATCTCGAGGGCAGCCGAGCTGTTGCCTCCTTCGATCAATTTTTGAGCAATAACTGACTCATATTTCACTTGAAGAGGAGGCACTTTTCTTAGGGCTGCTGTCATTTCATCAAAAAGAGAGGTGTCGGCAGAAGAGCTCTTCGCCCATTTTGCAAACACAGCCTCCGCTTCGGCAAAAGCGGGCGCTTTCGGCTCAGATTGCAAAGAGACGCCCAAAACAATCAGGCCCGCTAAGACGGCGGCTCCTGAAGCGAATTTTCTTAAGGGTGCGCTAAAAAACTCTAAAGCAAAAAATTGTTCCCGAAAAAATCCTGGAATGTCTTTTTCCATCACGAACTCCTTTCACAATGACAAAAGCCGATTATACACAGTTTCCATTTTATCAATCGTCTGATCGAGAATAAATTTTTCTTCCACCAATTTTTTTCCAGCGCGCCCCATGGCTAAGCGCAAAGAGGCATCTTTTTTCAGGAGCAAAACAGCTCGCGCCACCTGGTCGGAAGAATAGGGGGCGACTTGAATCCCCGTTTTGCCATCCAAACACACCTCGCCAAGGCCTCCAATATTTGTGGCGATCAGAGGTTTTTCTAAAAAAGCCGCTTGGAGAATTGCCTGAGAAACCCCTTCATGTGCCGTGCTGAGAAGCGCAAATACATCCAGGGCGCGCAAAGCCGAAAAAGGATCCTCAAGATGCCCTGAAAAAAATACAAGCCCCTCTAGTCCCAAAGTTTTTGCTTGCTCTCGATATATCTCGCTATGGCCGCCGCCAATAATCACCCACTTGATCTCTAGCTCATGGCGCAAAAGATCGGCAGCTTTTAAAAAGTCCCCAATCCCTTTCCAAGAGCGCATAAAACAGGCTGTCCCAACCAAAAAATCGCTTTTCCTCAGCCCCATCTGCTCTCGAAAATCCATGCTAGATCTAACTATGTTCATCTTTGCAGGATCGACACCTGTCGGAATCGAAGCACATTTTTCCAAACACTTTCCCGATTGCTGAGCGATCATAGGAAGAATTGAAGCGCATGTTGTCACAACAAAGTCAGCAAGAGAGCCATAGAGAAGGCGGCTGTTGAGCCCTCCTTTGATCTTTGTTGAAAGATGGCGAGTGCGCACAATTGGGCGGAAGCCAAGACGAGCGGCGATCCCTCCGATCCATGCGTCTAAGGAAGAATGGGTGTTGACAATGTCAATTTGATGGCGCCGAAGAATTTTTAAAATTTGCATCAAGCAAAGAGGCCAACCTATTTTATGAAAATTGAGAGCATACACTGTAAAACCGGCTTTACACGCCTCTTCAATAAGACGACCCCCTTGCATAACGGCAAAAAAAACTTCATGGCCACGCTCTCGCATCCCTTCTGCCTCGCGCAAAATACGGATCTCCTGCCCCCCCCAGCCAGGGGATGCCTCTAAGTGTAAAATGCGCATGAAAAACTCTTGGTTTCTATAGCTCGACTTTGCAACTTTTTTGGGTTGGATGCCTCGGGATATTTGTACTCGGGGGCGTTATTTAAATCGGGAAGGGGTTAAAAACCCCTGCCTGGTTTAAATAATCGCCCAGTTCGACCATAGGTCGAACGTCCGGGGACAAATAGCCAAGGCAGGCAGCCCACAAAAGCTGCAAAGTCAAGATCATGGTAAGTTATGCATACAAGTCGTCATGTAATGGATACAGACCCTGAGTGTCTGAAAGCTATTGATATATCTCAGGTGCTTCGAACTACAATAGACTGCTTAAGGAATTTAAAAAAATGCCAGAAATTTCTAGATTTTTAGGGATTGTCATCAAAATGTTTTTCGACGATCACTCTCCTCCTCATTTCCATGCATATTATGGAGATTCAGAAGCATCCTTTTCCATCGATTCCCTTACAATATTAAAGGGAAACCTGCCACCAAGAATTAAGGGATTAGTGATTGAATGGGCATCCAATGCTGTCAACTTAGCATAAGTAACTGACTATAGGTCCTAGCGCATGAAAAGATAGACAAGAAAATTGGCGATGCTCACCTTTTCGCTCAATTTTCCTAGGTAACTCGTCGCTTTTCTCGACCCAATAGCCGCTTTTGCATATCATGCTATTGTGGTCTGCCTGGAATGTGCACATTTGCCACTAAGGTCTCGTAAGCAAATAAATGTTGCGTTTCCGCAAAGCCAGCGCTTAAGATTTGCAACAGGCAACGCTAGCGGCGAAGCAGGCGATGTGCCTGCTCATGGTCGATTCAGCCAGGTGCAAAGGTGAAGATGCTGGCGCAGCGGAAATGTAACAGTTATTTGCTTACGAGCCCTAAAGACTCAAATAGGTTTTCATGCTTGGTCTCAAAAAACCGTTGTGATCGAAAGTCTTCCCTGTACAGGTGAACATTGCCAGAAAATTTCCTGTGATATAATGAAATGTTTTTCATTACGTTAGAGGAAAATTCATGTCTCATCCCAGTGGGAAACCGCTCACCTTCGAAG
>CAIPFQ010000136.1 GCA_903864395.1 uncultured Chlamydiae bacterium
AAAATGGAAAAAAGAAAGAAGAGAGTCGCCCTGCGAGAAATAGGCTCGCCAAAAAAGCCAAGCATCCAATAAAACCAAAACTGCTAGCCGATTTTAACCCCAACTCTTCACTGGTAAAATACAGAAAAAAGGCAGAACAAAGAACGCCAATAAAACTAAAGAAGTTGGAGGCGGCAATGATCTGCCCCCTCTTCTCATCAGGACTATTCACCTGAATATACGAATCAAGCGGAATCAAAAATCCCCCGCCAACAATCCCTAAAAGAGCCAAACTAATAATCGTACAGATCAAAGAAGAAGCAAAAATGGCTAAGGTGAAAAAAAATAGGGCAATGAAAAACCCTGCAATACATGAGAGTCCCAGCTCAACCCTCTCCTTAGAGATTTGCCCTGCAATCACAGCGCCGATCGCAATCCCTACCGCCGTAGCAAGAAAAAGATAGCCCCCGCCCACCTCGCTCAAATGAAGAGACTGCATTGCAAAAGGAATAATATTGAGCTGTGTAAACGAGCCCACAAAAAGAAAAAATGCCGAGCCAAAAATCGTCGTTAAAAGATGTGGCACTTTATGACTCGACCGAAGCGTTTGATAAATTTCATACAAAAACACAGGGTTGATTTTCTTCGTAGAGCGCTGCGGCTCTGTTCGAGTAATCCCTAAACTAGTCAATAAACCAATGGCCGCAATCACAACGCAAACAAGAGACTCCAAGACAAAGTTTTTATTTGTAATATCCGTAATAAAAGAGGCAAGAAAGGTCCCCAAAATAATCGCTAAATAAGTAAAGGACGTAATCGATCCGTTGGCCTTCGGAACCATTTTTTCCTCTACTAGTTCAGGAATGATCCCATACTTAGAAGGACCAAAAAGAGCACTGTGCGTTGCCATCAAAAAAAGCGTCGCATAAGCGCCCCACTGAAACCCAAAATAAATCACCCCGACGGCCAAGAGCATGACGGCAAGCTCCATGCACTTTGCAATAACGATAATCGTTCGCTTACTGATTTTATCCGCCAACACCCCCGCCCCAGACGAAAAGAGGAGAAAGGGAATGACGAAAATCGCCCCGGCTAACGAGAGAATTTTTGGAGCCTCTGCCGCCCCCTTCAAATGGATCAAAAAATAAATGACTAGTAATTTAAAAATATTATCATTGAGAGCGCCAAGAAATTGTGTCGCATTGAGAAGATAAAAAGATCGATAATCACTTCGAAAAAACCAGCGCATAAAAGTGTTCCTGTCGTAACTTGGCAAAGCCTCCTCTAGAGTATCTTGGCTCGAGGCTAGTTGCAATAGAAAAAGCGTGCAAGATGAGCTTCCCTTTGAGATAATCGAGGGTATGGGAAAGCTATTTTTAAGCCACCGTGTAGATTTTTTAGCGCAACACCTTGTGGATCAACTTATTAACGACGATTTAGGGATTTTTACAACGCGCCTTATCCTCGTTCCTAACGCTTCCTTAAAGCAATGGCTCCTTTTAGAACTGGCAAAACAAAGTCCAGAGCAAGGAATTGCTGGAGTCTCTGTGCTCACGCTTCAAGAAAGCCTCAAAAAATTTTGCCGCCCTTCTGGCTATACAGAAATATTTTGTTCCCTCTTCCAGGCCCTTCCTCGTCTAAAAAATCAAAAACTTCGAGCCTATTTAGAAAAAACGGTCGGCAGCCTTGTGGAGTTTTCCTCTTGGCTGACCGAATCTTTCCTCCGCTATAGTCATTTTTGCCCTTCTCTTTTTGAGAAAAAGGAGATCGGCGAAGAGTGGCAAAAAGAGCTCATACAAAATCTTTTTGTCGAGGGCTCTTTGCGCCACCCTCTTAAAAATCCCCTCCCCATCCCCCCCGTCCATTGTTTTGGGTTTGATTTTCTCCCCGAGTGGATCTGGGAAACTTTTCAGTTCCCTTGCATTTATATTTTTTCCCCCTGTCTGCACTTCTGGGAAGATCTTTGTTCCGACCGAGAAAGAAAACGATTGCATCGTTTTTGGGAAAAACGAAAAACTCGCTCTGAACAAAGAAAGGAGCTCGACACCTATCTGCAAGAAGCGCCCTCTATCCTCGCAAACTGGGGTCAGGCAGGACGAGAAACGCTAAAAATTCTCGATCGCTTTTCCTTAGAGGTTTTTGAACATTACGAAGAGGACGAAAAAACACCCTCTTCCACTCTAACAAGACTGCAAAGGAGGCTCCTCGAATTCGATCTCAGTCCGCTCGAGCCACATCCAGACGACCTTTCGCTCCAAATCACCAAGACAGGCTCTTCTCTTTTACGAGAAGTTCAACATTTACATACAACGATTCTCGATCTCATCCACTCTAAAAACATTCCTTGTTCCGAAATAGCGATTCTCGCTCCAGATATTCAGCCCTACGCCTCCCTCATCCAATTCGTTTTTTCAGACTTGCCCTTTCGGATCGCAGCCCTTGACATCGGACAAAAAAGTTTTCTCTATCAAGGCATGCACCGTCTGTTCGATTTCGAAAATGTTTTACAACAAGAATTTATGGATCTTTTCGAAAACCCATCGTTTACACGAGCGAGAGGGTGGGATAAAAATGCTCTTGCGTGGATTCGAGCGCGATTCGCGGAAAAACTTTGGGACGAAGAGGCTCTCCTTGAAAAATTCATCTATCTTCTCCCTGAAGAAGATTTGCGTCTCGCAACGAGCTCGGCAGACCTTTTAGAGCAATGGATCGGAGTGATGCAAGAAATTCGCACCGACATTTCCTCTCTACAAACGCCACGCACCCTCGCTGCTTGGGCGCAACACCTTCCCCCCCTTCTAGAAAAATATTTTTTCCTCGACAAAGAAAACGAGATGGAAGAGGCCGCCTGGAATTTTTTTGAACAAACCATGAACGAACTAAAACATCTTCCT
>CAIPFQ010000137.1 GCA_903864395.1 uncultured Chlamydiae bacterium
TTCGGTTGATTTGGCGCGGTAAAATTGTTCATTTTACTGTTTCACAGTCCCTCTGCTCTCTTTGTGCTCTTCTCTGCTCTATACACAAGCGCAGAATAATCTGCCTAATCCTTCTAGGGCTCGCAGGATGTTCTCGATTGGAAGAGTCTGAAAAAGAAAAAATTCGACAAGATCATTGCAAAACAGAGCCTATCTATCGTAAGCATAACGAGTTTAGCTATGTTTTAATCGCGCCAGAGCATACTCCGCGCTCCTTATATCCTTGGGAGGCCGAAAGTTATTTACCCCGTATGACGCGTGAATATTTTCGCTGTCGTGGCAATCCTGCAAACCCTCCAAAAATAATAGACGGCGCGTCTCTCAGCGATTGTGAAGGGGGCTCTCATCATGGTCTTCCCGTTCTTCAAGGCAGAGAAGGCGTCTATCCCGTGCTTCTCGATCTTCTTAATTACATTCAAAAAAAAACAGGAAAGCGTGTCATCGTGACGTGTGGGCACAGATGCCCTACACATAATGCTTATTCAGACGCCTCTAAAGAGGCTCGAACCTCTAAACATCAAATCGGCGCCGAAGTCGACTTTTATGTGCAAGGGATGGAAGAGTGTCCCTTAGAAGTCGTAGGTCTCCTTATGCAATATTATCGAGAGATGCCGTTAAGCCAAACAGATCCTGCCTATCGCGATTTTAAACGCTACGAACCCTCCAATACAGCGTCTCAATCTTGGATGAACAAAGAAATTTTCATTAAAATTCTTCAGAAAAGCGAGGGGAGGGATTTCGATAATCGCCATCCATATCCTTACATCTCTTTACAGGTGAGGTTTTGTCGGGATACGAAAGCGCGTGTCGTGTATGAGTGGGCCAAAGCGCATCAAGGCTATCCTAGGGGGTAGGGTGCATTTGAAGAATGAGAGCGTTTAGCGCCTGAAACCATCCGATGGATTCTTTGCCTATGACTTGAATCATAAGGCCCCAAGCAGCGGTCATGAGGGCAATGCCAACCCAAGATTTTAAAGCGATGCCAAGAAAAACGATTTGTACCTGAGGGGCTAGACGGTTTGCGATGCCGAGAAAAAGATCGGTGAGAAGAACCCCAATGAGAGCAGGGGCGGCTAGCTGTGTCGCCATGGCCATCATCATCCCCGCCAGGCTATAGATTTGTTTCCAAAGCGGCGCTTCTGTATTTTGCATACTGAGGAAAGAAGGGTCGATGAACGCATCGACGGGAACCATCCGATAAGAATCAGCGATGCCATTGAGATAAAAAAAGGGGCCGTCTAAGATGAAGAACAAGGCGATGAGCGAGTAATTGAATAAGAGACCGATCGGGCCCGTTTGCGTTTGTGTTGTGGGGTCGGAGACCTGAAGAGAGGAGGCTCCCCTTTGAAAGTCGATGAGGCTTCCTGCCATTTGGGCAATGAGAAAAGGGATCGTCGCTAAAAACCCTAAGGCGAATCCCATGGCTCCTTCTTTAAGCATAAAGCCAATGAATCTTCCGTCGAAGCCGATGTTTTGATGAACAGTCAGGAGGTTTTGCGGCAGAAAAAGGGCGACCAGAGAAATGCTAAAAAGCATCCGAATCGGTGCGGGAATATTTTTTGATCCGAGAAAAGGAGCGAGGCTGACAATGGGCAGTAATCTCGCTAAGGTTAAAAAGAAAATGGCTAAGACAGTCATCGGCTCTAGTTTAGGGAGAGAAAAAAGCAAGGAAAGATAATTATCGGTAGCGTTGAGAGTGTTCACGACATAGCGCCCCAACGAGGGATGCTGGTAAAGATTTGGTTTGTAAACTGCATCACTTGCGCTCCCAACCATCCTCCCAAAAGAATAATGGTGAAAACAACAGCAAAAAGCTTGACGGTGAAAGAAAGAGTTTGTTCTTGAATTTGCGTGGCCGCTTGAAAAATAGCGACAAATAAACCCAAGATCATGCTGATAATAATCGGGGGCCCCGAAAGAATTAAGATGAGTAAAAGAGCCTGGTAGGCCAGTTGAAAAATTTCATTTTGAAACATAATTTTTTCACCTAAATGACATAGCAAGCCCTTGCACGAGCACCGTCCACCCATCGACCATCACAAGAAGAAGGAGCTTGATCGGAAGGGCGATTGTTAAGGGGGAGAGCATCATCATCCCCATGGCAAGCAAGATATTAGATACAACCATATCGATGACAAAAAAGGGAAGATAAATCAAAACGCCTACTTCGAATGCGCTTTTGAGCTGGCTTGTGACAAAAGAGGGGACTAAGATAATAAAGTCGTTTGTTTTTAATTCAGCTTTATAAGGATCTGGAAAAATGCGATAGGCGAGCTGATAAAAACTTTGCATGTGTTTCCCTGAAGCGTTGCGCATGAGAAATGAGCGCAGGGGTTCTTTGGCTTTATCCACAACGTTAATGACAAACGCCGTCGATTCGCTCGACATGATGGGAATAGAGCCTGTGTTTTTGATCACATCTTGCGAAGCGCTGTACATGGCAAGCCCTGTTGGAAACATCACATAAATTGTAATGAGCAAAGCGATGCCGTTGAGGACTTGGTTGGGAGGGACTTGAGAGACTCCTAGCGCTTGTCTGAATAAGGACAGGACGACGACGATTTTCATGAAAGATGTGAGGAGCATGATGGCGAAGGGGAGTAAAGCCAGTCCTGCGATGACAGCGAGTTTAACAGCAATCGGAGGATTGTTTTCGGCATTGCCTTGTTCTGTCAGTGCGAGGGGATTTGTAAGAGAGCTCGAGGCCCCAGCCTGTCCGAGAAGCGGCGCTCCAATGAATAATAAAAATAGAAAAAATCGGATCATTTTATTTACTCTTAAACGATTGAAAAGCACTTTCAAGAGCGCGCCATTGATTTTCGATCTGAGCATTAATGATGCCTGCTTCGGTTTCAATAATACAGCCTCCCCGTTCGATATCGTCGCGCTCTTGGAAGGATAGGCTTTGTAGGTGCTCGAAGATTTCTTTGATTTTCGGTTTTTCTTTTTCTAAAAATTCGAGATCTTCTTTGTTGATATAGATAATAATTTTTTTGTGCTGACTTACGGGTTTAAGCGATGTGAGGACAATATCGACGATGCGGTCTGGGTGTAAGCGGAGCTCTTCGCCCAAAATTTTTCGGGCGGTACTCAATGTGAGTGGCAGTATTTTTTTTTGAATCTCCGAGCGCAGCTCTTTGAGCTCTTCGTCGAGCGCAAATAAATGTTCGTGAAAGGATTCTAGCCCTTTTTGAAAGCCCTCTTGAAATCCGCGCTCCCGTTCTTGCTCGGCGTCGATCACAGTTTTTTCTGCTAACTCTTTGGCTTCTTCTTTCGCAGTTTTGAGGATCTGAGACGCTTTTTGCAGAGTAGAAAATTCTTTGGCTGAAATCACTTTTGTGCCAGCGGCTGTGCGCACTTCTCGATCTGTAATCAAGGAAAATAGCTTCATGAGAAAAAGTTCCTTAAAATTTCTTCGATTTGTCTGATAGGGAGGATGGAGACAGACGGGATGTTTGGTGCTTCAGCTAGTTTTGCGAGCGTGGCGCCTCGTCCTCTATCGAGTTGATGGCTAAAGTACCAAATGAAATCGGGGTGTTGTCCAGAAATAGCGACGCCCAGGCGAGCTAGACCTCTTTTATGGAGCAGAAGTCGCAGCTCTTTTTCTGTTCCATCCCATGCATCAAGAGGGAGTCTTACCGATGAGTGAGAACTTTTTAGGCGGCTGGCCTGCTCTAAAAATTCTTTTTCTTCTTTTATCAAAAATGCATAGATCTTTTTTAGAATTTTTGTGTCTACAATGCGTTGGATTTCTGTCGCTAAGTCATAGAGAGCGATATAATCAATCAAGCGGATGATGTCTTGTTTCTTCATTCGAAGAAGAGGTGTTAAGGGAGACGGGGGAAGAAAATAAAGAGGGAGTTTTTCGTTGGTCTCTCCCAGAAAAAATTCTCGAATCTGCTGAAGGAGAAAGTCTTTTCCGATGGTTTTAAGAGATTCTTTCCCTGACAATTTGATCGCGAGAGCGATTGAGAGTTTTTCTCGCAAGCCTTGCGGCAGGGCACTGAGAAATAATTTTTGTTCTTTCCCTGTTTTTGGTTTAAAAAAGGGGACAAGCCAAGACCAGTGAAGATAATCTAAGAGGGAAGGCTCTTCAGCTTGCGCTTCTATTTTTGGCTCGGGCATAGTCTGCAGTCTGTCTCTTTGAGACTGAGAGAGGAAGAGGGAAAGAGCCTCGCGCCTTGAAGCGGGATATCGGTGTAAGATAGCGTTCAATACCCATTCAGTGGATTGGATCATTAAAGTTGTCCTGAGGGGGGTTCAGACGAGGTCGACTTTTTTTTCCAGAAAGGGAGTTGGATCTGAGGGGAGAGTTGATATACGAGCCAGCCAATAAGACCGAGACATAAGAAGAGGAGCGTAGTGAATGTGAAAAAGAGAAAACGAAATCGACCGAGGGAGCTTTCTGTGAGGACGATCCCCCAAATACTGGCATGAGTTTGGATCGCTCTCGATCCGATAGGCTCTCCTTCTGGGGACAGGGTAATATCAGAAAACCGAGAACGATCTGAAATCACGGCGACATCATCGTAGCTGAGTCCGCTGACGCTGGCTGACATTAGCCGTTTAATTTTAATCTCGATATGACTATTGGGATCTTCTAAAATACCTTGGTGCTTTACATAGACAGCGGCAGTGATTTTTGGCTGAGGCGCATTGGGCATGGCGGGGGTATTTGCATTTGTCGCATTGGGAAAAGAAATTTGGACATCAGCTTCAAGCACGCCGTCAATTTTTCGAATGGTGTTACGAAGCTCTTCAGCGAGTCCCGCCTGATAGCGGACGGTGTCTTCGAGGTTTGAGGACATGAGTCCTGATTTTGCGAAAAGGGTTAAAAGGTTTGTTCCTTGTCGCCTAGGGAGGCCCACTTTATTTAAAGTAGCCATCGCATCGACGGATCTATGGGAGGCCACGGCGATCATGTATTGGCTGATGGAAGCCCCTGCCCCGATGTTTGTGTTTGGCGCGAGAATTTTTTGCGCAACGATTCCCTTGGAGGCGAGGTATACAACAATTTCGTTCGCTTCTCGCTCATCGATATTATTGACAATGGTTTGATTCGATTCGCAGGCGACTAAGAAAAGGAGGATAAAAAACGAAGTGATTTGAAGGAAACGATTTTGCATGAATTTATCTCTCTCGCAGTATTTTTTTAAGAAGAGGCGCCCCTCTATATCGTTTATGCCATAAATGTGATATAATCTCAAGCATGTATATTGTCATTCTCAATTGGAACGGGAAGAGAGACACGCTCGAGTGCTTGCGCTCGCTGCGCTCTGTGAGGTTTTCAAAATTTCAAACGATTGTCGTGGATAATGGATCGATCGATGATTCCGTGGCAGTCATTCGGACTGAGCATCCTGAAGTGTTTTTGATAGAAAATGGAGAGAATAAAGGGTTTGCTGGGGGCAATAATCCTGGCATTGCATGGGCTCTCTCGCAGGGGGCGGAGTGGGTTCTTCTTTTAAATAACGATACCATTGTGGATCCAGATTTTCTCCATGGGTTCATGGCGGCCGCTAGGGAGTGTCCAAGGGCAAAAATTCTGGGGGCAAAAATTTATCGCTATGATGAAAGGGATCGGATCGATCATTTAGGAGGTCTTTGGAATCTTGAAAAGGCGGAATTTGATTCTTTAGGCAATGGGGAAAAAGAAGATGGAATTTCTTTTGAAACGATGCGCCCAGTCGATTATGTGTGTGGGGCGGCTCTTTTGATGCACAGAACTGTTCCCGAGGCGATAGGGTTTTTGGAGCCTCGATTTTTTCTTTTTTGGGAGGAGACTGACTTTTGTACGCGGGCGAAAAGATTGGGATTTGAGGTCTGGACAGCGCCCCAGGCAAAGATTTGGCATAAAGTCTCTTCCTCCTTCACGGGGGGAAAGCCTCAGATGCACTATTTTTGGTGGCGCGGTCGGCTTCTTTGGATTGAGCGCAATTGCGCTTCCGCTCTGCAAAAAGATTTGTATCGAAGGGTGATTATTCCAGATCTTTGGAAGATGGCGCGCCACTTCGTATTCAAATCCCTCCAGTCCTATTTAGGCGGGGGGGCTTTGGCTCGGCAAAAAGCGCAGCGCTACCGAGAAGGGCTGCGCGGCGCTATTCATTACTGGCTAGGCTGCTAAACGTCTTTTCAGATTTTGTCAGACTATTCTCCAGGTTCCTCTTTGCAAGCGCTCCATATACAATATATAGGGAAAAATATGGCTTGACCTGTGAATACGAGTGTGGTGAAGCATATCAGGCAGGGTATCATAATTGGGAGGCTCAAAATTAGTGTGCCTATCCCGTGATTTTTAATTGTTTCCTTGATGGAGAGGAGAAGCATCTGTCCACAGAGGAAAGGCAGTGCTATAACGTCTGCAATGAGTGCAAGTTGCATAACAAAACTCTTCCATATGCGAGGGATGGCTCCTGTGTTTATGTAATTGTTTGTGTCATTAAAAATATTTAATCCACTGTTAGTGTAGTTACGAAAACATATAAATGTCAACACATTTTTTTCTTGATTTATCATAACATCATTTTCTTGTGTTTTGTTAATAATACGCCTTTTCAACTTCGAAGCGCGACAACCGCAGTTTTTGATCTGCACCTGTTGAAGACCTCTATGGTTTACGAATATTATAACACTTTTCTGGATTGATTGGAGGCTGTTTTAGTGATTGCGAAAGAAAAATGAGCCAA
>CAIPFQ010000138.1 GCA_903864395.1 uncultured Chlamydiae bacterium
GAGAACCCATCCCAAAGGGTTAGAATCTTTTCTTTGCGCGATATAGAGAGAAGCGTCCTTTTTTGTAATCACGCCATCTCCATTCGTATCAATCGCAGACCAGCGCCGCTTGACTTCCTGGAACGAAATTTTTTCCTTCACCTTTTTTCCGTCAGGACTAAAAAGAGTAAAAAAATCAGCGCCCGAATTCGTCATGAGACCAATAGAAGCCATCTCACATTGATTGGCAATTGTAAGACATAAGAGGGTCACAAAAGTTAAGATAGCTAGAGTAAAGTGGCGGCTATTGCGGAGCGCCGCTTGCAGGAGTAGTTTCATACTGATACTTTCCAATCTTGCGAAATTTCTGATAGCGATTTTCTAAGAGAAGATCGGACGGAATCTCTTTTAAAAGCTCCCACTGTTCTTTGATAAACCCCTTTAGGGCCTGATACATGGCTTTTGGATTTAAGTGCGCGCCACCGAGCGGCTCTGGGATCATTCGATCCACGACACCCAATTCTAAAAGAGACTCGACCTGCATTTTAAGAGCTTCCGCAGCCATTCCTGATTTTTTTGCGTCTTTCCACAAAATCGAAGCGCACCCTTCAGGAGAGATGACAGAGTAGTACGAATGTTCCAACATGCCAATAACATCTCCCACCCCAATTCCTAAAGCTCCACCAGAACAACCTTCGCCAATAATCACCACAAGGATGGGCGTAGGCAAACGCGCCATTTCCATAAGGTTTTTCGCGATCGCCCATCCTTGTCCACGCTCCTCTGCGCTCAATCCTGGATAAGCGCCAGGCGTATCGATCAAGGTCAAAATGGGAATGTTAAATTTTGCAGCAAGCCGCATGCATCGCATCGCTTTGCGATACCCTTCGGGGTGCATCATACCAAAATTATGACGCAGTCGACTCTCTGTGTCTTTTCCTTTTTCTTGCCCAATCACGAGAAATTTTTGCCCCTCAATTCTTGCCATCGCGCAAATAACCGCAGGGTCATCTTGAAAACAACGATCGCCAAAAAGTTCGACATACTCTTCGCAAATATTTTGAATGCAGTCCATCGCATGAGGTCTTTGAGGATGGCGGCAAATCGCTACCCGATCGAGCGCTGTCAGTTGAGAATAATGGCTTTTTTTCATTCGCTCGAGCTTTTGCTCCATTCTCTCAAGCTCCGCGCGCGACCAAAGGGGATTATTTTGATTTTGCTCTCTGAGCTTTTGAAGCGTTTGCTCCATCTCAAAAATTGGTTTTTCATGAGGTAAAATGGTCATAGCGACTTTTCAGCTCCAGGCATAGCAGCATTATAAAAATCCTTCACGATCTCAATCACTGTCGGCTTTGTAATGATAATAGAAAAAATCTCTTCCATGTCTTCAGAAAGAAGGCGGATGCAGCCGTCGCTGTCATATTTACCTACCTTCAAGCGTTCTTCCCCCGACTCCGTCCAAGGCGCTCCATGAAGTCCTAGCCCTTTCGAAGATTCAGAACATCCCTCTAGCTCCTGGTCAAAGGGAATCCAGCGAGTCCCGAAGACCCGCACCATCTCCACTTGGGTTTCGTGAAAAAAGCCCATAGTGCCTGGCTTATAAATCGCGATTCTCTCTCCCAAAGAATATTTCCCTATAGGGGTCAAACACCCCGAACTTTTCTTGGAATCCAATCTTCCTACCCCTATGGCATAGGTTTTGAGAAGAACCCTCTCATTTTGGTCTAAGTAATAAAACCAAAGGCGACAACGGGAGAGGTCTGCCAATAAATAAAATTGAATATTCTTATCTTTTTTAAACACATTAAATCGATCGCCAGGAGAAACCTTTTGTGTAAAATAATCATTTTTCTTGTTCAGGCTGCGTGCGATAAAATGGCGAGAGGTTTCGTAATGGGACGCATAATCAGCGATCCAAGCAGGGCGCCCTTGAGTCCAAGGGACTCGACTTGTGTAAGAAATTGTTTCAACCACAGGAAGTTTTGAAGAATCTGTAGCGAAAAGAGAAGCGATACGATCTGCCTCTGGAAGTCCCACAGAAGTTGCCGTAGACAGCTCAAGCTTACCTTGTTCCGCTTCTACTTCTGGGGGTTTTGGCCTATTTTTCATCACAGGAATAGCCACTTCTTGCACGAGGATCGGTGCCATTGATTCGTCAACAAGACCTCCCTTAAGGGGTCTTCTTGCGTATCCTGCGAGGCCAACCACTGCAAAAACAGCCACTGAACCTATAGCAAAATATTTAACCAAAGACACGTTCCTCCTCAATCGTAATGACGCTTTGAATACTCCCTATTATCCCCCATAGGAAACTATTTTTGCAAGCCCAGAGAACCTCTTTATTTTTTAGAAATTTTTTGACAATATTTTTGAAAGGTCTCGAGGTCGTCGCTATCATTTTTCCAAGATTTTGCAAAACAGGCGAGCCTCGCGGAACAAATAATAGTCTCGACTTTGCAACTTTTTTGGGTTGGATGCCTCGGGATATTTGTTCTCGGGGGCGTTACGCCTTTTCAACTTCGAAGCGCGACAACCGCAGTTTTTGATCTGCACCTGTTGAAGACCTCTATGGTTTACGAATATTATAACACTTTTCTGGATTGATTGGAGGCTGTTTTAGTGATTGCGAAAGAAAAATGAGCCAA
>CAIPFQ010000139.1 GCA_903864395.1 uncultured Chlamydiae bacterium
TCGACCCATGGTCGAACTGGGCGATTATTTAAACCAGGCAGGGGTTTTTAACCCCTTCCCGATTTAAATAACGCCCCCGAGAACAAATATCCCGAGGCATCCAACCCAAAAAAGTTGCAAAGTCGAGGTTAGGACCTATAGAACTAATGGTTCTCGTTACTAAGCCCATAGGAAACTCTCATCTCTTAGATCACCTGCATGCCAGGCGCACACCAGGCAGGGGTTTTTAACCCCTTCCCGATTTAAATAACGCTCCCGAGAACAAATATCCCGAGGCATCCAACCCAAAAAAGTTGCAAAGTCGAGATCCTCAATATCAAGGTTGCTTTTCAATAGAAGAAGCGATACCATGGGATGCGATGAGAAAGTTTCCGGTGCAAATCTCTCCTTCTATTTTATCCTGTGATTTCGGGCGTCTTAGCGAAGAGGCGCAACGGATCGAACACTCTGGCGCTGACGCCATTCACATCGATGTCATGGACGGCCACTTTGTTCCAAATTTGACCCTGGGTCCTCGCGCTGTAGAAGCTATTCGCAGATCTACCTCCCTTTTTCTCGATGTGCATCTGATGATGTACAATCCGTTTGATTACGTAGAGATGTTCGTTCAAGCAGGCGCAGATAGTCTTTCATTTCATTTTGAGGCCACGGAAGATGTCGAAGACACTCTTGCCTTTATTCGAAAATGTGGAAAAAAAGCGGGGCTTGCATTTCGTCCAGAAACTTCATTTTCTATGATTCCAAAATACCTGTATCTATCCGATATGGTTTTGTTGATGACTGTGAGCCCAGGCTTTGGCGGACAGGAATTTATGTCGGATGTATTGGAAAAAATACGCCTGACACGAGAGTATTGCGATCGTCACGGGATTCGAGAGGGAGGCATTGTTTCTCAACCAGGAATGCATTCGGATGCCTTAGCCCCTTTTACCATCCAAGTCGATGGCGGCATTAACGAAGAAACGGGAAAAGCCTGTATACAGGTTGGAGCGAATATGTTGGTGAGCGGTCATTATTTGTTTTCTCAAATATCTCTTGCGGAAGGAATTAAAACATTGCGGAATTGTTCATGACACAGTCGGCTTTAAAAAAGGTTGTCGTTATTGGGGGAGGCACGGGAAATTTCGTTGTGCTAAGTGGCATGAAAAAATATCCTGTGGACTTGACGGCAATCGTTTCCATGGCCGATGACGGTGGCAGCACGGGGGTTTTGCGCGATGAGCTCGGAGTCTTGCCTCCAGGGGATGTGCGCCAATGCCTTGTGGCTCTTTCTAACTCGAGTCGCCTCATGCGCTCTTTGATGAATTACCGCTTTGAAACTGGAGGTCTCGGGGGACACTCTTTTGGAAACCTTCTCCTGTCTGCTTTGGAAAAAGTTACGGGCAGTTTTGAAAAAGCTGTAGAGGAGACAGGGAAAATTTTGTATATTCAAGGCAAAGTGATCCCTGTCACAACACATCAAACGCGCTTGAAAATGGTTCTTAATAATTTACAGATCTTGGAAGGCGAAAAAGAAATTTACCTCTCTCAAGAGATTGACCAAGGGTATAAAGAGCTGTATTTAGAGCCTTTTCCAAAGGTTAATCCCAGAGTCGTGGAAGAAATTCACAATGCGGACTTATTAGTGATCGGCCCTGGCGGATTATATACCTCTTTGATTCCGAATTTGTTAGTCGATGGGGTTCGTGAAGCTATCTGCCAAAGCGGCGCGAAAAAAGCATTTATTGTCAATTTAATGAACCGCAAAGGGCAGACAACTCTTTTTAAAACGAGCAGTTATTTACAAGAGATAGTGCGTTTTTTGGGGAAAGATCTTTTTGATTATATTTTAATCAATTCGCAAAACCCGCCGAAAGAACTCATCGACGTGTATGCGAAGGAAGGGGATTTGGTAGAAAATGACCTGAAAGGGGATCGCGTGGTGTTCGCTGATATACTGGGAGAGTTGCCTCTTGAATCAAAAGGGGATTTAATGAAGCGCAGTTTTATTCGCCATGATGCAAAGAAGCTTGCGCAGGAGTTGATGAAAATTGTTGATCATCTTTGATCTCGACGACACCTTGATCGACACCTCTGGCACTGTGACGCCGTTCAAACTACGGCAGTGCCTGCTGCGCCTTATTGAAGATGGAGCGGAAGTTGAAGAGATCGAAAAGGGGTATCAAGAGCTTATGAATTGGAACAATCGTTCCTTTCGATCGAAAGAGGCTCTTCTTTCCTTTGCAGCCAGTATTGGCGCCCCTAACACAGCAAGGGCTCTTGCGGAGCTAACCTCGCCTCTTCCAAAAGATTTTTTTGTGCCGATGACACCTGGAGCTTTAGAAATTTTGTCATTTTTTGGAAAAAAATATCCTCTTGCCCTTGTGACGGGGGGGTCCTCTCCTTTTCAAAGGGAAAAAATGGAAAGAGCGGGGCTAAGGGAGTCCATTTTTTGTCGGGTTGCTGTTTCAGAAGATTCGTTGAAAAAACAAATTTATGAAAATTTAGCGAGCCAATTTTTGGTTGTGTCAGATAAAGTCTGGGTTTGTGGCGATCGCGTAGATATGGATTTAGCGCCTGCTCATGAACTCGGATTCAACACAATCCATATGCGATGGGGACGGGGAAAGATAGGGAAAGAGCCGTCTTGGATCCATCATTCGATTTCTACTCTTCTTGAATTGAAAGGAATTATCAAATGACGACAGCGAATCAAATTACTCCAGGAATGACCTTGAATATCGACGGAAAAATTTTCCGTGTGGAATCGAGTGTCAAGGTGACTGTGGCAAAGGGTCTTCCCTTTGTTAAAACAAAGCTGCGCAACCTCGTAACAGAGGAGACCCTTGAAAAGAATTTTAAAATGGATCAAGTGGTTCAAGAGGTCTCTCTGCTTGAAAGAACCCTTGAATTTCTGTATCCAGAAGGAAAGGAATATCTCTTTTTGGACATTGGAAATTTGGAAAATGTGACCGTGCCAGCGAATATCCTGGCAAGTCAGGTGAACTATTTGAAAGAGGGTATTCAGGTCAAAGCGAGCTTTTATGGCGAGACAATTTTCGAGATAGAGCTCCCTCAATTCCTAGAGGTGATGGTGGTCAAAACAGAAGGGGTTTCGAGTTCTGGGTCGACAAAAAAGGGAGTTCTCGAAACGGGAGCCAAACTCGATGTACCTCTTTTTGTTGAGGGAGGCGATGTGATCAAGGTGGATACGCATCTCGGCGAGTTTGTACAAAGGGTGTAACATGGAAATAGAGCAAATTAAAGAATTGATGGAGGCTTTAGAAAAAAGCTCCTTATCTCGGCTGATGTTTAAAAAAGGCGACTTAGAGATTCGCTTGGAAAAAGATACTGTGGGGATAAAGCGCCCCTCTTTGCGCACAGTGTTAGCTGAAAATGCCACAGAGTCGGCCTTCCAATCGGAACTCTCTCTTCAAGCGGAAAGAGGCTTCTCTGGAAGCTCTCGTTTTTCTGCCCCCCAGCCTGTCACAGGAACTTTTGCTCTCTCCCCGATGGTAGGGACATTTTATACATCGGGCTCGCCAGATCAGCCCCCCTTAGTTAAAATAGGGGATCGAGTTGACGAGCAAACCGTTGTGTGCATCGTTGAAGCAATGAAGGTCATGAATGAGGTAAAAGCGGGGGTCAGTGGAACGATTGTGGAAATTCTTGTCGCTAACGCGCAGCCTGTTGAGTTTGGCACACGTCTTTTCCGGGTTCAATAGGATAGCCAATGCAAAAAATATTAATAGCGAATCGAGGCGAAATTGCGGTGCGAATTATTCGCGCTTGCGCTGACATGGGAATTGCAACAGTGGCTGTTTATTCGGAAGCGGATGCGGAAAGTTTGCATGTCCATCATGCCGATGAAGCCATTTGTATCGGAGAGGCCCCTTCTACGAAATCGTATTTAAAAATCTCGAACCTTATCGCTGCCTGTGAGATCACAGGTGCTGACGCTGTTCATCCAGGCTATGGATTTTTAAGCGAGAACGCAAATTTTGCTTCGATCTGCGAGAGCTGTGGCTTGAATTTTATTGGCCCCTCTTCGCGCACAATTGCACTCCTTGGCGATAAAGCCGCTGCGAAGGAAACGGCAAAGCGGGTGAAATGCCCTGTGATTCCTGGCTCTAACGGGGTCGTCTCCGACGTGGAAAGTGGATTGAAGGAAGCGAGGCGCTTTGGGTTCCCTATCTTTATTAAGGCTGTCGCTGGTGGAGGGGGCAAAGGAATCCGGATCGCTTACAGTGAGGAAGATTTCATTAAAAAATTCATAGCGGCGCGCACAGAAGCTGAAGTGAGTTTTAATAATCCAGATGTTTATCTTGAGAAAATGATTGTGAATCCACGCCATGTCGAGGTGCAGGTGCTTGGAGACAAGCATGGCAATTATGTATTTTTGGGCGAAAGGGATTGTACGATTCAGAGACGGCGCCAGAAACTGATCGAGGAGACGCCGAGTCCGAAACTCAGTGAGTCTATGCGTAAAAAAATTGGCGCTTGCGCTGTCGATATCGTGCGCTCTGCACAATATCATTCAGCGGGAACCGTTGAGTTTCTTCTCGATGAGGCGGGGAATTTTTACTTTATGGAAGTCAATACGCGGATTCAGGTAGAGCATACGATTACGGAAGAATTAACGGGTATTGATCTTGTTCAGCAGCAAATTAGGATCGCTCGAGGCGAAAAACTTTCTTTCAAGCAAAAAGACATCGTGATGAAGGGGCATGTTTTTGAATTTCGAATTAATGCGGAAGATCCTTCGAGAGGCTTTGCTCCATCCCCTGGACAGCTAGAGCATTACATTCCCTCAGGAGGGCCTCATGTTCGGGTAGATAGTGCTTGTTACAGTGGGTATTTGATCCCCCCTAACTATGATTCTATGATTGCAAAATTGATCGTTAAAGGGGAGACTCGTGAAGAGGCAATCGCACGGTCTAAGCGGGCTCTCAAAGAGTTTCATATTGCAGGGATTCATACGACGATCCCTTTTCATCAATACATGCTTGAAGATAAACGGTTTTTAACGAATGACTATACGATCAACTATATCGACCAGCTCTTGGTCGAAGGGTGTCTCTTCACGAAGCCAAACTAAGGGCATTGTTTTAGCCGGCGGCAGCGGTACCCGTCTTTATCCTGCCACTCTCGCGGTTTGCAAGCAGCTTTTGCCCATTTACGACAAACCGATGATTTATTATCCCTTGTCAGTCCTTATGCTTGCAGGGATTCGGGATATTTTGATTATTTCTACTCCGGAAGACACGCCGCGTTTCGAAAAACTCTTTGGCGATGGCTCTCATTTGGGATTGCGATTTTTTTATGCTGTCCAAGAGCGTCCAGGCGGACTGGCTCAGGCGTTTTTGGTGGGAGAGTCTTTTATTGGGCAGAGCCCTGTAGCTTTAATTTTAGGCGACAACATTTTTTACGGTCAGGATCTGATGGAATCCTTGCAAGAGGGGATGCGTCTTCGCTCTGGCGGCCTTATTTTTGGCTATCGGGTCAAAGACCCCCAGAGATACGGAGTTGTCCAGTTTGACGAATTTGGAGAGGTGATAGACATTGAGGAAAAGCCCTCGATTCCTAAATCTTCTTACGCAGTCCCAGGGCTCTATTTTTATGGCCCTGAAGTTGTTGAAATCGCCCGTTCTTTAAAGCCCTCTTTGCGGGGAGAAGTGGAGATTACGGATGTGAATCGACATTATTTGCGTGAAAAAAAACTTCGCGTGCGTCTTTTAGGGGCAGGTCTTGCCTGGCTGGATACAGGAACTTTTGACGCTTTTCAAAAGGCCTCGCTCTTTGTGCAGGCGATTCAAGAAAGGCAAGGCATTCAAATTGCATGCCTTGAGGAAATAGCTTACTCTTTGGGTTACATCAATAAAGACGCTCTAGAGAGGCTTGCGGAGTGCTATGCAAAAAACGAGTATGGGGATTATTTGCACAGTATTCTTTTGAAATCCCTTGCTTTATTTCCTGGAAATTCTTACACACCATAGTAAGGGCTCGTAAAACAATAAAGAGAACCATTTTATTGTTTCACACTCCCTAAATCAGAACCTCTAACAGGAAGATAGATATGGTGAACAAGAAAACAGCAGTAAAAAAAACAGTGACCAAGAAAGCCGTAAAGAAAAAAGTGGCTACAGCTCCAAGAAAAAAATCCGGATTGACACAGCTTGTCTATGCTCTTTCTCCGGAGTTAGAAGAGGTTGTGGGTGCCAAAAAATTAACACGCCCCCAAGTGGTTCAAAAGTTATGGCTCTATATTAAGGCCAAAAAGTGCCAAGATGTAAAAAACCGACGTCTTATTGTCCCTGATGCAAAGCTTGCAGAAGTGTTGGGAAAAAAACCCATCGACATGCTTAAGATCGCAGGCGCTTTGAGCAAGCACATTAAGAAAATCTAAATAGATCACCCAGGCATAACAGTCTGGGTAATCTTTTTTTTACGACGTTTTTTTCGCTAGGGATTTTTTCGTTTTTCGACGCAAGGCGATTTGGGCTGTACGCCCATAGGCCACTTCATGGAGATTCTCAATCGCGATGAATGCGTTTGGATCTTCTCTGAGAACGATTTCTTTGAGTTCTGCAAGATCGAGCCTTTCTACGATCACAAAGAGGATATCTCTGTCTTCTCCAGAATAGCCCCCTCGGCCTTTAAGGAATGTAAGTCCTAAGCCAAGCTCATGCGTGATGATTTTGCTCAGCTTATCGGGCTTAGAGCACATAATCAGCACCGACTTCAATTCTTCGAACCCTGCGATGACAATATCCATCATTTTAAAGGCGATGATAAACGTCATCAACGAGCGCAAAGCGATATGCCAATCATTGAAAAGCCACCCATAAGCGCCGAAGACAAAAATGTTGCAAAAGAAAATCACTTGTCCGACAGTAAAGCCCTTTTTTCGACTGATGATGATGGCCAAAATCTCTGTGCCATCTGTACAGCCCCCATTGCGAATGATCATGCCAGCCCCAGCGCCCAGCATAGCACCTCCAATGACAATCGCTTCGAGAGAGTCTGCGGCAAAGGAGGGGAGGGTTTCTAAAAGCCCCATAAAAAAGGCGAATACTAAAATCGCGGCGAGCATGTGAAGAACGAAAGATCTTCGAATGTAGCGCCAAGCGAGAAATACAAAGGGAAGGTTGAGGAGGATGAGAAAGTAGGAGATGTAAGAATTGCCATAAAGCCTACCTAAAATCATCGCGACTCCCAAAACGCCTCCATCGATCAGCTGATTGGGGATAAGAAAAATACGAAGTGCCATGGCAGCGAAAAACGCGCCTACACTCATTCCGATAAAGCTAAAAGCTATGTGGAGAAGTTTGCTTTTTAAAGGAGCTGTATGAGCCATAGTGTTTCTATTGGTTATGGAAATTTAAATAATAAACGGATTTGCAATGTTTGTCAAAGAACAGAAGATTGCGCCAGATTTTATTCTGGCACATTCTTCGGATCGCGGGAGACGGGGCTCGAACCCGCAACTTCTGCCGTGACAGGGCAGTGCTCTAACCAATTGAACTACTCCCGCTGAGGAGTCTAAGACTTGGGCGCAAAAGGACTCGAACCTATGACCACCTGTGTGTAAGACAGGCGCTCTACCAACTGAGCTATACGCCCAAAATGAAGTACCATGTTATGTTTAAATCCATATTAAATGCAAGAGGGATATGCGATTTTCTCTAATTTTCCGAGGGATTTTTCTGGTTTTTTGCTACGCGGCGAGCTGTTCTCCATCGAACTTGCAAGAGCTGCGTTGCGAAGGAGAAGGGGAGGTTAAGAAGTTGGTTGCGGAGTTAAAAAAAATTGAAACGCGAGAGGATTTTGAAAAATCCGCGAAGAAGCTTAGAAAACATTTTCATCGCATCGCCGATCTTTTGATTAAAGCGAGAGGTTTCCCAGAGGGCGGCGAGCTGCCCCCAGAGATGGCTTTGAGCGATGAGTTATTTATCGAACTGGCTCGGATCTATGAGATTGCAGGGGGGCGTGCGATGGTGGAGAAATCTCAGGAGGAAGCTGTTCGCCGGCTTAGCCGTTAGGGACTGTGAAAGAGTCCCTAAGGGCTTTTATTTCAAGAGTTTTAGAAAAAGACTCTCTATGTTGCTCGAATGCTTCAAAATGGGTCATTTGTCCTACATGAATGGGGACTGCGGTAATGTAGCCTTGTTCTAAAAGAGCTATATCGCTCTCGGGCTCTTCTTCACAAGAGAGCCATTGGCCTCCGAGCCAATAATAGGGGTTGCCTTCAGGATGGATTCTTTGTTCGGGTTTTTCTACCCAGTAGCCTTTGCCTTGTTTTGCGAGACGAAGTCCTTTGATGTCATTCGTCGCATTATAAGGAAAATTTACATTCAAGATTGTTTCTGGAGGGAGGGGAGTGGAAAGAAAATGCTGAATGATGGGAAGAATATAGGGCCTCGTGGCGCTCAAGGGCACTGTTGTTATATCGGAAAACGAAAATGCAATGCCAGGGATGCCCTTCAAAGCGCCTTCGATCACGCCCCCGATGGTTCCGCTGTAGAGTACAGTGCGCCCTGCGTTGGAGCCTTTGTTGATGCCGGAAATAATGAGATCGGGGCGTTTTTTTAAAAGGACGCCGAGCGCCATTTTCACGCAATCCGCAGGAGTGCCGCTTACGCTCCAAGCCGAGAGATTGCCTTCCCAGGAAACTTGTTCGATTAAAAGAGGTTTATTCCATGTAATGGAGAGGCCCGCGCCTGATTTTTCCTTCAAAGGAGCGACGATCGCGACATCGGCAAAGCTTTGAACGGATTGGCAAAGGTGTAAGATGCCTGGCGCTTGAATGCCATCATCATTGGTAATTAAAAAAAAGGGGCGTGTCATCAATACCTCAATATCTCGACTTTGCAACTTTTTTGGGTTGGATGCCTCGGGAGATTTGTTCTCGGGGGCGTTATTTAAATCGGGAAGGGGTTAAAAACCCCTGCCTGGTTTAAATAATCGCCCAGTTCGACCATAGGTCGAACGTCCGGGGGCAA
>CAIPFQ010000140.1 GCA_903864395.1 uncultured Chlamydiae bacterium
CGGGATATTTGTTCTCGGGGGCGTTATTTAAATCGGGAAGGGGTTAAAAACCCCTGCCTGGTTTAAATAATCGCCCAGTTCGACCATAGGTCGAACGTCCGGGAACAAATAGCCAAGGCAGGCAGCCCACAAAAGCTGCAAAGTCGAGTTTGGGGGAAGAATCCCTTTACGTTCAAGGAACCTTAGTTCATGTCTATTTGGATCACACCCTTTACTCTCGAAGAAATCAACCAAAGGGGCAAAGGAACGCTTTCTGAACACTTACAAATTACATTCATTGAAAAAGGGGAAGATTTCCTCACAGCTTCGATGCCAGTCACCGCGCAAATATGTCAACCTATGGGCATTCTTCATGGAGGCGCCCTATGCGCTCTAGCGGAGACCGTTGGCAGTGCTGCTGGAAATTATTGCATTGATCAAAGAGAGAAATTTTGCGTTGGATTAGACATCAATGCAAACCACCTTAGACCTGTTCACTCAGGGATTATTTACGCGATTGCAAAACCCTTTCATCTTGGCTCTACGACCCAAGTTTGGGAGATAAAAATGCATTCAGGAAATCCGCATACACTCGTATCAATCGCTCGGCTTACAACAGCTGTGAGATGTTTAGGGACGATAAGGAGCAAACACAAGAGTTGAGTTATGCCCCCCAAATCCAAAGGAGTTGGATAAAGCCACCTCTACAGAGAGCTCTCTAGGAGCTTTGCCCACAACATTGACGCTATCGAGCGCAGGTTCTGGATCGTCAAGGTTCATCGTTGGATGAAGCATCCCTGTTCGAATCGCCATAATCGAGGCCACAGCTTCCAGGCCTCCAGCCGCGCCTAAGCAATGGCCAATCATGGATTTTGTCGCATTCACAGAAATGTTTTTCGAATGAGGCCCAAAAACCCTTTCAATCGCGTGAATCTCGCAAAGATCCCCTGCTGGGGTCGCTGTAGCATGGGCGTTAATATAATTTACAGCCTCTTTTTGAATCCCAGCCGCTGCGATCGCCTCTTTCATGCAACGAGCCACCCCTTCCCCATCTTGGCGAGGGTCCGTCATATGATACGCATCGCAGGTCACAGCTCCGCCTAAATATTCAGCATAAATTGGGGCTCCGCGCGCCAAAGCATGCTCTAAAGTTTCAAGCAACAAGACTCCCGCCCCCTCACCCATCACAAACCCATCTCGGGCTCTATCCCAGGGGCGCGATGCCTTAGAAGGCTCTTCGTTACGCGTCGACATGGCTTTAATCGCAACAAAACCTGCCAGACCAATCGGCGTAAGGGGAGCCTCTGCCCCTCCGCACAGCATAAGATCTGCCTTTCCCTGAAGGATTTGTTCCGCTGCTGCATGAATACTATAATTCGATGTAGCGCATGCAGTAGAAATTGAAAAATTTGGCCCTTGGAATCCTAGATCAATCGCGAGGAGAGCCCCTGCCATATTTGTAATGATATAGGGAACAAAAAATGGAGTGAGCCTTTTGTAGCTTTTCGTGATAAGAGTCTCGACGCCATCATGAAAAACCGTCATGCCTCCCATTCCAGATCCAATAATAATTCCGCAACGAGATCGATCGAGTTTTGCCAAATCTTCTGAACGCAACCCCCCGGACTCAAGAGCTTTTTTTCCCGCGACCATGGCATAGCGAATGAATGGATCGACTCTGCGCGCTTGTTTTTTTTCCATATACTCGCCCGTGTCAAACTGACGAATGGCTCCTGCGATGCGCGTGGGCCAATCTTCACAAGGAAATTCTTCAATCGGAACAATGCCGCTTTGTCCAGCAAGAAGCTGTTGATAGAACAGCTCAATATCGGAGCCAAAGCAAGACACAATCCCCATTCCAGTGATTACAATGCGTTTTTTTGTCATGGTATCCCTTTCGTGCTACTGCGTTCAAAACGAAGAAGTTTTTCAAATTCACGCGTCTCCGCAATTACAATCGCAGAGAGCCCTAGGAGCCCTATGAGATTCGGAAAGGCCATGAACCCATTCATAATATTCGCAAAACTCCACACGGATTGTAAACTTAAAATTGCCCCTGGAATCAAAGCCGCGCTAAAAAGAAGGCGATACCAGCGGACAGAAGAGGTGCCAAAAAGATAGGCGGTGCATTTTTCTCCATAAAAAGCCCAACCAATGATCGTTGAGTACCCAAAAAGAATCAAAGAGAGGATCACAACAAAAGAGCCAAAGGGGAGAACTTGCTGAAAAGCTCCCATGGCGAGCAAAGACCCATTCAACAGCAGCCCATCAGGGCCTGTTTGCCCTAACAACCCACTCACAGCAATTGCAAGAGCGCTAATGGAACAAACCACAATGGATGTCAGAAAAACACCGCTCATAGAAATAAGCGCCTGCCTCCCTGGAACGTCTGTTTTGGCCGCTGCCGCTGCGATCGGAGCGGTTCCTAGGCCTGCCTCATTGGAAAACACACTTCTCGAAACGCCAAACTGAATGGCCATCATCAAAGTCGAGCCAGCAAAACCGCCAACGATAGCTTGGCCGGAAAAGGCTTGGCGAAAAATTTCTCCAAACGCATGGGGCAGAGCCTCAATGCGAAGAGCAATCAAAATAAGACCGCCCAAAATATAGAAAATCGCCATGCCAGGAACCAGCCAGCTTGCCACCTTTCCTATACTTTTAATGCCTCCAAAGAGAGCGAGACCCGTAGCTGCGGATAAAATGATTCCGACCCAAAGGGGATCTATCCACCCTTGCACCGCAGCCGCAATGGAGTTTGCTTGCACCATATTTCCCGTGACCAACGCCGTGATCGCCCCTGCAAAAGAGAAAAAAACAGCTAACCCCTTCGATTTTAGCCCTTTTTCGAGATAAATCATCGGCCCGCCGCGCATCTCCCCTCGCTCGTCGACATCTCGATACTTTACAGCCAAAATGGCTTCCGCATACTTTGTCGCCATCCCAATCAAAGAAGCGACCCACATCCAAAAAACAGCGCCAAGCCCTCCCATGGCAATCGCGGTCGCCACTCCCGTAATGCTCCCAATCCCAATCATCCCCGCCAAGGCTGTCATGAGGGACTGGAACTGGCTAATATCTCCTTGAGACTTCTCATCTTGCCTTGTGAAGGCTAATTTCAGAGAATAAAACAAATAACGAAACTGAATCCATCGCAAGGCAATTGTAAGATATAAACCCACAATAATCAACAAACTTAAAAGGGGAGCCCCCCAAATCCAAGTTTCAATTTTACTTAACCAAATTTCTACAGCTTTCATTCATTTGACAACGCGGCAACCCCGAACTTTAGCTCTGGGAGGAGGCGTCGCTCCCCTAGTTAACTTGTTAAAACTCAATTTTATTCTCCATCACTCTTATCGAGAACATCCTTATTTTTATATGATCTATTATAAAGAAAACCTTCATTTTTGTCCCTCGTAAAAAAAATCTTAAAAATGTAGGCTGTAGATATGGCAAGGCTGACCCCCCCTGGAGAGATAAAAAAGCAAATTCCTGCGGACTCATTTCCTCTGAGAGCCAGAGAAGTTGCAAGTAAAATTTTAAATCACAAAGACCCTCGACTTGCTATCCTCACGGGCCCCTGCTCGATTCACGACCCTAAATCGGCCCTTGAATACGCGCAAAGACTCAAAGACCTCTCGTTTCAGGTCGCAGACACCCTTTTCCTCATCATGCGGGTGTTCATCGAAAAACCCAGATCTCAGGAGGGGTGGAGAGGGATTCTCTATGATCCTTTATTAGATGGCTCTTACGACATGGAAATGGGGATTCGAACCTCTCGATCTTTACTGAGGGATATTGCCGCTTTAGGCGTTCCTTGCGCCGTTGAAATCCTCGATCCCCTAAGCCCTTACTACTTAGACGATCTCATCACTTGGGGAATGATCGGCGCTCGCACCTCAGCCTCGCCTATTCATCGCCATATCGCTTCAGGGCTCCCCTTTCCTATCGGATTTAAAAACGACCTATTGGGGCGCATTCAACCCGCGCTCTCAGGGGCCCTTGTCGCAAGGAGGCCGCAGAGTCATTTAGGCATCGACTCTTGTGGACATCTTTGCTCCATACAGACGCAAGGGAACCCTTTTTCGCATATCGTTCTGCGAGGCTCTGATCAGGGGAGCAATTACGATGCAGCTTCCTTAGAGTCTGCTCTCTTAGCTCTTCAAAAATCGAACCTCGAGCCTCGGCTTCTCATTGACTGCGCCCATGGCAATTCTGGCAAAAACCTGGAGGCGCAAAAAGCGGCTTTTTTTAATATTATAGAAAAATCTGCCACATCCCAGGGCATTGCGGGGGTTATGCTGGAGAGTCATTTAAAATCAGGAAAACAGGCCATCGGAGAGAATACAGGCTTTTTAGAGTACGGCGTTTCTATCACAGACCCTTGTCTGTCTTGGGAAGACACGGAAGAGATGATTCGGTGGGCTGCCTGTCTAAGGGCTCGTAAAACAATAAAGAGATAAGCGGCGTCCAAAGAGGATGCTCCCACCATCCTACAACCTCCCCTTGTGAGGAAATAGCCTGGACACGGTAGGTAAGGATTCTTTTTTCTTTCTCCAAAGGAGAAGAGGCAAAAAAGAGCGTTGTAAACGCAGTGCGCCTCTGTATTGGCTCTGTTAACACCACTTCCTGATCATCCCAAAAGCGAACTGTCGTCACCAAGGAGAGATTTTTCGCAAAAATTTCTGATGGAAAATTCCATCGAATCAACAGGCGCTGTCCTGTGGTGGGGTTTTCTTGCCTAGGATCGGGCGTCCCAATATGGCTGCTGGCTAAAAAATTCCGATCGATTTTTTCTTGCTGCACATAAAAATAATGTTGCGTACAGGAGGCGAGGTTGAGGCAAATAAAAAAAAGGGATATCCTAAAGAGCATGAAAAAAGTGTACAGCATCGCAGGGGTCGTTTTCAACCAAGATCGGACAGAGGTTCTTCTCATCGAGCGGCGCGATGTTCCTGTATGGACGCTCCCTGGAGGAGGTCTCGAGCCTCTCGAGAGGCCAGAAGAGGCTGTTTTAAGAGAAATTCAAGAAGAAACAGGGCTTACAGTCTCTATAGCCAGGCTTGTGGGCTCTTATGCACCAATAAATAGACTCTCTCGTTTCACGCAGGTATTTGAATGCATCCCTATCGGAGGGGCTCTTGCGATATCCAATGAAACAAGGGGCGCAAAATTTTTCCCCCTCAACCAATTGCCGCGCCTGATTCCCCCTCCCTTTCGAGAATGGATCGATGACGCAGTCAAAAACGCCCCTCCCGTTCATAAGAAAATCGATTCGGTCACTTACTCAGCCCTCGCCCTAAATCTTTTTTCCCATCCTATCCTTGTGCTGCGATTTCTTCTAGCGCGCCTAGGATGTCCGATTAATACCACTGGCGTTGATAGAGTCCCATGAGCAATGTCGCAGCTTGCGCCACGTTGAGCGATTCAATTTTTCCTTGCATCGGAATGTAGATCGAACGATCTGCGCGCGATTGCAAAAGGGGTTGAATCCCCTCTCCTTCCGATCCAACAATCAACAATGTTTTTTCTGCGAATCGAAAGGAAAAAGCATTTTGAGAATTTTGTCCAAGCCATGAAGCCACGACCTCAAATCCCTCTTTTTGAAAAAGCCTCAAAGCCTCATCGAGATTTGAAACACGAACCAAAGGAAGGATTTCGCTCGCCCCGCAGCTAGCCTTCGTGGCAGAAGGGGTTATTTCCGTTCCCCGATTCTTCGACCACACAATAGCGTCCACCCCTAAACATTCCGCACTCCGAATCAAAGAACCAAAATTTTGCGGATCAAAAATCTGATCCATCATAAGGATCAAAGAGCGCTCTTTATCCGCAACTGCATGGAGAATCTGCTTTACATCGAGAAAAACTCGATCCTTGATCCATGCGATCACGGATTGATGAGAATCCGATTGCACCATTCGAGTGAGCGTTTCAAAAGAAACAAACTCTTTGGCAATTCCTTGTTCCTCGCAAAGACGCATAATCTCTGATTTTTTGTGCGGGCTTTGAGAGGTCTCAAAATAAACGCGAAGAACTTTTTGAGGCGCATAGCGCAGCGTTTCCCGAACGGCTTGCGTGCCAATAACCAGAGTCTGTGATCCATGTTTCATGTTAAAAATCCCTCGAAATCATCAACCAGCCAGACACAGAGACCCACCGGATTTTTATCTTCTGTGGCGCGCTACTCGATGAGAGAGCTCCTGAAGGAACGATCGAAGTGATGGTTTGCTTCACAGAGGTCTCTATCAAATTCGATGAGTAATAACGCATCCTTGCGCCAATCCCTGCCCGCCAGGCCTTTGAAATCAAATAATCCATCTGCGCCCACCCTGTTTGCCCTCCATTCGTATCGCCCTTTGCATAGAAAGAAGAATCTGTTTGCTGTTCGCTAAAGAGTGCTGGATTCAATAAAGAAACCTCTGCTTCATAATCGGTTCTTAAACGAACATTCAACCAATGGTAGCTATAGCCCCCCTTAAAATTCAAAGAACCTCCTGGCTCAATTTGAAAATTGGCTCCAAGAAAAAACCCATACCACGTCGAATGCAAATGATTTGGCAATGAAGAGGTCATAGCATAAGAGCTAGCGCCTATCGCATCTGTCGACTCTAGGGGGCTCGGAGTTCCATTTCCCCTCGCAAGGCGTTCAAAATGTCCAGAAAAGCCAAATAAGGGAATGAGTAAAACCTTGTAAGTTCTATCCGTTGTGAGATTCACCGCGTAGCCAAAATAGCCAAACGTATCCGCTGCCCAGCCCTCTGGAGAAAAATAAAATTGTGGATTTTCTAGGGTAAAAAAAAGATCGGCATAGCGCTGCTTTAAATTGCCTGAACCAAAAGCCCCATAACTCCCATAAAGAAAAAATACGAGATCGTGACTGATCGTTTGCACAGCAAGTCCATTTTCCCAAAAAGAAAGATCGCGATACAGCTCGCTATAAAGCAGCGTGCCGCTGCCCCCATGCTGCATATGCCAATGGAGCCGATCGTTGCGGTACCCGCTGAAAAAATCCCAGCGAAAAGGTTCATTGACAGTGGCGGACACTGAAGCGATAAAAAGAAATGAAACGAACGTAATCCAGGTGCGCATAGGAACAAAATCCTATCTGAGAAAAGATTAAGGTGTCAATGGAAGATACGAAAGAGAGGATCCTCAACACTTCACGGCGGCAGAAAATTCTCAATCTCGACTTTGCAGCTTTTTTGGGTTGGATGCCTCGGGATATTTGTTCTCGGGGGCGTTA
>CAIPFQ010000141.1 GCA_903864395.1 uncultured Chlamydiae bacterium
AAAGAGATCGCCCAGTTCGCCAATTACACCCCTTTTAATTCAGGGGCTGAAATCGCCAAAGCCAACAAAGAAGCTTTTAGCCAATTTTCTCCGAAAGGCCAATGGTAAAAAGGCAATGAGATCGCTCGCGATCAATCCAAAAGAGCCCTTTTCCTCAGCGGCTATCTCTCCTGCAAGCGCATGAAGATAGACGCCGAGCGCTGCCGCCTCATAGCAACCTAACCCTTGCGCTAAAAGCGAAGCTAAAAGACCCGTGAGCACATCGCCTGCGCCAGCAGTTGCCATGCCAGGATCTCCCCCAGGAACAAAAAGGGGCGGCGTTTCGTGAGAAAAAATACAAGTCGGCGCGCCTTTAAGAACTAAAACCGTTCGATGGTTTGTTGCAAATGTTTGACACAGAGCGAAAAATTCTTCCTCTTGCGGAAGCTGCTTTAAATCTAATAAGCGGAGCATTTCGCCTCGATGCGGAGTGAGGATCGAATGCTTTGGGCAAACGAGGTCTGGATGCAACGCATCTGCGTCAAGGACTACGGGAATTTCAACATTTTTCAGCCAATCGATCACGATTTTTTTCCCGAGACCAGGGCCTATAAAAAGAGCCTGCGCTCGCGCCGATTCTCGCTGAAAATCTTTAAGCGTCCCTTTTTGGCAAATCAATTCCATCGGAGCCTCCCCGATCTCTTCCTCTTGGAAAATACGGACAATGCCAGCCCCAGAGCGAAGAGCCGCAAGACCTGCTAGTTTTGGCGCGCCTCGAAAAATTTTGGATCCTGAAAAACCAACAACATAGCCAGACCCATACTTATGACGCGACCTTCGCATAGAGGGCCAAGGTAAATAGAGTGGGTCGAGAACAACACCGATGCCTTGCGCCTCTTCAACAAGCCCCTGAGGAAGCCCAAAATCTTCTACCCAAAGGTGGCCTGCCACATCCCAACCTTCCCGCAAAAACAATCCACGCTTCACAAACCCCAAAGCAACCGTCGCAAAAGCTTTGACACAAACGCCTTGCATCTTCCCCGTAGAGCCGTCGAGCCCCGAAGGAAAATCAATCGCGAGAATCGGACGCTTCGCTTGATTCATCAATGCAATGATCGAGCGGATAGGCTCTTTTACTTCCCCTCGCAACCCCGTCCCCAAAAGACCGTCAATCACAAGTCCCTTGTCCCTAAAAATCGTTTCTTTGTCTTCGCACAGAGCCGCTCCCTGTTGGGCTAAAAATTTTTCCCGAAATTTTTGATTCGAAGAAGAGCAGAGATCTGGAGGAAAACAAGAATAGGCAAAAACATGAAACCCTTCTTTCGCAAGAACTATCCCTGCGGCATAGGCATCCGCTCCCTTATTGCCTTTGCCAACCACAAGAAAAATGATTTTTGACAATGCGTTCTGATCAATTAAGATTTTTGCTACGCGAGCCACAGATTGTCCCGCCTGCGCTATAAAAACCTCTTCGGAAAAGCCTTTTTGGAGCGCCAACGTTTCAATGCGCATCATTTCTTCGACAGAGACAACTTTTGCCCCTAAAAAAGGAGTTCCACAAGTCATTTTTCCTGCATCGGTTTATAGATTTTTTCACCAAAATCTTTCAGTTTTTCATAGAGCTGCCCTTTTTGACTCTTTGGATATCTCTCATTTACATATTTTTCATACAAAACAGGCTTTTTTACAGGCTCACTCAGCTGCTTTTCGAGTAGAAAGAGATTTGTTTTCTTTATATCCATAAATCACAGGTGTTCCTCTTTAATGGCCCTTCCAAGCAAAGCGCGTACGGCCTCACGAGGGTCAAGCTTTTCATAAATAATTGAATACGCAGCTTCTGTGATAGGAATACGCACCCCATGTTTCTTGCCCAACTCGCGAGCGGCCACGCACGTATAAATCCCCTCCACAGCCATTCCAATTTTCTGGCGCGCGCCCTCTGGAGAAAACCCTTCAGCGACAAGCCGCCCAAACCGGTAGTTTCTGCTGCTCGTTGACATACAGGTGACAGATAAATCACCCATGCCAGAGAGGCCATTGAGAGTCTCTGAAGCACATTGCTTAGATGCCGAAAGTTTTCGCATCTCATGCAAGCCGCGCGTCATTAAGGCGGCTTTTGTATTATCTCCATTGCCCAAGCCATCAGACAAACCGCAAGCAATGGCAATAATATTTTTCATCGCACCCCCAAAGGCCACCCCGGCAATGTCTGCATTGGGATAAATTCGAAAGGTCGGCGTAACGAATAATTCGTGAATCAACTTCATCACCGGCGCGTCATACGCAGAGCACACAACAGAGGTTGGCAAGTCGATCGCCACCTCATCTGCGAGACTAGGGCCGCTTAAAAGACCCACAAGAGAGGGAGCCATAAATTCTGAGGCGACCTCTGGCAATAAAAGCCCCGATCCCCGTTCAATTCCCTTAGAGGTCAATACCAAAGGCACCTTGATGTTTCGTAAATTTTGCAGCGTAGGGCGCAATCCAGAGGCTGTTACGCTTTCGACAATCACCTCTGCTCCGTCGATCGCTTCCGCAAAATCGCTCGTCACGCGCAGCACCTCAGGGGCTAAAGCTCCTTCGAGATTCGGGTGGGTTCGATTTTTTTTTAAAGAGGCGGCGAGGTCTGGAGAGCGCGCCCACAAAGTGACCTCGTGCCCTTTGTTCGCAAGCAAAACAGCCAAAGCAAAACCCCAAGCGCCAGCTCCTAAATAGCCAATTTTTTTCATTTTTTAGCCGCTGTTAAAATCTGTCCTAAATCATCTTGGCTCTTGAGGGGCGCATACACTTGCTCCTTCGGATAGCAAAGCGCTTTCGCAAGATTCGCATAAGGGAGGGCATCAAAGATAAATTTCTCCCCTTTCCAAACAAAGGAAGAGCCCGATTTTTTCCATACCCAATGAATCGGCAGCACCATGTTCCCCATTTTTTCCATAAAGGACATCTTACAAGCCATCATACCTATATAAGAATATTTATAGGGACAGGAAGGAGAGGTTTCCGTGTATTCGACCATTTCGAGACGCCCCATCCTCTCGATCAAGGCTCCCATGGGGGGGTTGCCCACTTGCCTTTCAATGCATTTGACAACAACATCCGCGCCGCTCGTTTGAAGATACGAAAGAAAATAAGGATCTGCGCCATCGGCTAAAAGATTTTCCACAGGAATCACCGAAAAGGTCTCAATGCCTTTTTTTTTAAAGAATAAAGAAAGCCCCGACTGTACAAACGAGAAAAAAACGCTTCCATTGCCATCAGGCGCCTCTTTAGACAAAGGGCGCATTGCAGCATCTCGAAGAGCCATCATCCCCTGCTGAAAAAAATGAATGTCTCGGTCAAAGAAGCTGTTTTTGGAAAAAAATAACACCGTGGCTTCATGATTGATCGGAGAGGTCATCACCGCAATGGGAATATCTTGCGGAATTTTCTCAATCAAGCGCTGAAACAAACTTTTGCCTTGAATCAAAAAACATCCCTTCGGCGCGTCCAGACCAAGACGGCTCCCTTGGCCTCCGGCGAGAAGAATCACCGCGCTCTTTTGGATTTTTTCCAAAGGTTTTACGGTGTCTCTGTTTGGAGCTAGAGCCCAAGAGGTTTCTGGAAAAAGAGCGCGCATCACCTGCTGGCTAGAAATGGAAGAAAGATCCTTTTTTTCTCCAACGAGCGGCGTATGGCGCAGCATCGGATTGGGAGAGGGGACATTTTGCTTTAAAACGCCGTGATTCGGATCAGCCCAAAGAGAAATGATATGCAGGGGGAAAGAGCGATCCAGATAATACATCATAGACAAAAGACCAGAGTCTGGCAGTAAAGCTGCTTTACATCGGTACTGAACGATCGAGAGTATTTCAAAAAGCGTTGTTTTTCCGCGCAAATCAATGACATGGGGCATCGCAATCAAGGGCTCCGCTTGAATCCCAAACAAAAGGACTCTCACCCCTGTGAGAGTTTCCAGAAGAGAGAAAAGCTCTATCCATCGCTCGATTGGCCAGTTACGCCAAGGAGCATAAGAAGTTTCGCTAGACATTTGCACGCCAATATAAAAAAACTCTTCCGACAAACCAAAGCGCTCGAAGAGCCGATCATGCACAGGGCTCCAAGAGAGCCTAGGCACTAAAAACCCTCTTTGCCAGCGCACCCAATCGGTAGGGCTTGGTTTTTCAAGGATGAGATCGAACATTTTTGGATCCATCCCCACCTGACGCATCGTGTCTGCAAAAGCAATAGGTTCGCCTCGAATCCAATCAGGCGCAAGCACTGTTTTCACTCCGCCCAAGAAAGAAAATCCCTCTTCTAAATTTTTTCGGATGATAAAAGTGATCTCGGCCTCAGGGAGGATTTCCTTGATTCGCCAAACAATGGCGTAAAGTCCAAGAGCGATATCGCCAAGACCTCGATTCCAGCCCAACAGAATTTTTGTTCCGCCTCGCTCTTTCATTGTTTGCAGTTTGCGATCGAACGGATTTGGAAAAAGAGAGCGCGATAAAGTTCTAAACATTAGAGACTCTGTCTCGCTTTGCGCAAAACCTCTTCCACGCTAATTTCTTTCATACAGCGAAAATCGATCGGACACACTTTTTTAAAACAGGGCGAGCACGCAGCTTTTTTGTGAATGACGGAAGAAGAGTCTTCATAGGGCCCTGTTTTTTTATCATCGGTCGAGCCAAAAAGAGCGATCAAGGGGATGCCAAGCGCGGAGGCGATATGCATGGGGCCGCTGTCATTCGTAATAAAAAGATCACAATTTTGAATCACCGCAGCCGCCTCGCGCAAACGCGTTGCGCCTGCAAAATTCAACACTTTTTCAGGGAGCCCCTGAACGATCTTTTTGACCAGGTCCGAGCCTGCTGCATCTCCGAGAAACACAACAAAGGCTTGTTTTTGAAGCTCTAGGGCGAGAGCACGAAATCTGTCAAAGGGCCAACATTTTGCAGAGCCATAAGCGCACCCTGGGTTAATGCCAATGAGCTTTTGTCCAGGTCTATAGCCACTTTGATACAAACGCTCTTTGGCCTCTTGTGTTTCCTTTGGAGACAAAATTAAACGCGGAGCTGTGTGAGAGCGGGAGATTTCAAAAGGCTCTAAAAGTTTTTTGTAAAAATCCACCTGATGCATCGCATCGTTTGACCAAGGAAGAGCCTCTGTCAAAAGCCATTTTCTAAAATTGCCCCTATAGCCGATGCGGCGCGCTATCTTGCCCTCCCAACACCACCACGCAGAAGAAAAAGAGTTTGTGAGGAGAATTGCAGTATCGTATTTTCCTGAGCGGATTTTCTCAATGATGTTTCGATGTTCCTGGCGGCGCAAAAAGGTATTAGAAGGGGGGGTAAAACAAAAAAGCTCGTCAATCGCCGTCTCTTGTTGCAAAAGCTCACACAGGGGCGCTTTGCACATAGCCGTAATTTGCGCTTGAGGAAAAGCCTGGCGCAAATCGACCAAGACGGGAGTGGCCATCACGAGATCGCCCACCCAGTTCGGCATACGCACCAAAATATTTTTCGGAGATTGTTGTTTCATTCATCTCATGATACCCGAAACGATCTTCTCTTGGAAAAGGAATTTTGGTTCAATTCTCAGGAATGTCTGTTCTGTGACTCGAGAGTAATTAATAGTAGTTGCAAAAAATACGCAGGCATGTAGAATGATAAGCGCAAAACATACGTTTTGTCGCAGGAATGTTTCCTGCGTAAGTAGATGACGTTTGAGTGCCGTCTAAAAACTATTAAAAGTGCTAAGTTGTGGATCTTAGTCTGGCATGCTTAATAGTTTCACCCACGATAAATGGGTTAGATTTCACAATACATCTCATCACCTCGACTTTGCAGCTTTTGATAGGATGAATCAAGCCGCCTGAAGGACACGCCGCACTATATCATCTATCCAATCCACCATTTCTGGGGTAATATTTTTCATGGAAGGGGGCTTTTTGCC
>CAIPFQ010000142.1 GCA_903864395.1 uncultured Chlamydiae bacterium
ACTAATAATGAGATACTTACAAAAACTAAAATCACCATAGAGCCTGACTTTTTAAGCGGTTGATTGTGAATAGTTTGCGAAAGTAAAAAATCACGATCAAGTCACTGAACTTGGGTTAGCGAAAAAGGACCAAAGCCAATGGGCAGGCTGATCTTGTCAATGGCAAGTAGGGTCGGTGAACGACCGACCGAGTCACTTGTAGCCACTGCGTTTGAACAAATCAAAGAACATGATGTTAACGAGTGGCTAAAGAATGCTTTTTGTTAAATGGATTTTTGGAAGAGAAATGGAATCGTTTTCATAGAGTGATTTCAGACTATTGCTGACACGCCAGGGTTAAAGCGCTCCAGCTAATATTGTCCTCCGTCGTTCTGGCAAAAACGAGATCTCCGAGCCCTTGCGATACGTGGCTAGAATCCACAGTCAGCCAGAGACAGGAGCCCACAGCGAAAAGAAGAGGAGAGACCCAGACAATGGGACAATAGATAGCAACTAACATAGCAATCACCCCTAAAAGCGCAATCCCAATCATAGCCACTTGTTTTGCAATCTGCTTCATGTTTTCTCGTTTTGCTTCCTGAACTAGCGTATGCTTGTCCTGGAGTTTATCAAGAGCGAGTGTCGGAATTGTGGAAGTAGCCACTTCGCACATCCTCTGACAAACAAGCTTACTTGAGGAAGCCGAAATTTCTTCCAATGCTGCTTCATCTTTCAACAGCGTATAAAGTATTATACTAGAATCATTTAAGCGAGCGCGAAACTTTAAATCTTGGATCAATTTATAAGTTGCGAAAACAATGATTAGACCATATAAAACAAGGCCAGCCACAGTCCCGACTACACCTGCAATAGCCAAAACGAGAACGCTCGTAGAGGCATAAGCTGCAATCATAGCCCCTCCCATCGTCATGAACGAAAGACCTAAAACACAAGTTCCTAAATGTTTTATGAGTCCTTTTCCATCTAAATCCTTTTCTGTAGCTATTTTATATGCTGCGTAACCGAATATTCGCGTGCCCGTTACAATCGATATAGCACCGCCAGCGATCCCAAACCCAATAATAGACTGAAAAGCCACGGAAGTGGCAAGCATGCTATTGCGAACAACCGATAAAATATCGCTAGTGATGTTCACACCCTCAATAAGGGGTGCCGTACGACCTTCTGACTCCTTAAGAGTCTTGATATATGCACCAAGATTAACTTCACCGTAACTAGTCATAACACACCGCCTGTTTACAGCATTTATTATATAATAATAATGAATTTAAGTCAAACTATATATTATCGTTAATATTATGGTCTTGGATGAAATTGATGGAAGGCTTCTTGAACACGAGAGCCTGTAACATGGGTATAGCGATCTGTTGAGCCAATATCGGCGTGACCTAGCATCTCTTGAATCAAGCGCAGATCCGCCCCATTTTCCAGAAGATGGGTGGCAAACGAGTGGCGCAGCGTATGGGGGGAGATAGACCTCGCAATCCCTGCCGCTTTTGCATAATGCTTGACTCTCCCCCATACGGTGACTCGATCGAGAGGGCGTCCCCGAAGCGAGGTAAACAGCAAGGCGTCCTTTTCCCTCGCCTCTCCCCGAAACCCTATCAAATAGGCGTCCACGGCCACAATAGCCCGCCTTCCTACAGGAACGAGCCTCTCTCGATTCCCCTTTCCCAAGATTTTGACAAAACGGTCATCGAGGCTGGAGATTTTAAGAGCGCAAAGCTCCGACACCCGCATGCCTGTGGCATAAAGCAATTCTAAAATGGCTCGGTCCCTGACACCTATGCAATCCCCCTCCCCTGGCTGATCCAGGAGGCGATCAACCTCCTCGGGAGTCATTACCTCAGGGATCAATTGCCAGATTTTAGGCATATCGAGATGTTGGCTCGGATCGGAAGCAATAACCCCTTCTTTCTTTAAAAAACGAAAAAATACTTTAATCGCCACCAAAGCTCGGCATACAGAAGCGCTGGCCAATCCCTTTGTTTTCAAATGCGATAAAAAAGAAAGAAAATTTTTTAAAGAGACGGCTTTCCAGTCTGTAAGAGACAAGGTAGAGGCGAAAGAAAAAACGTCTCGACCATAAGCTTCAACGGTCAGAGGAGAGAGCCCTCTTTCGCAACGAAGATAATTGAGAAAGTCATTGATTTCAGTGCGCACATAGAGAGCTTATCCCACATCTGAACGATTTGTCCAAAAATTTTTTTCCGCCTCGCTTCTTTGGAAAAAGAAATCGCCCAATGTTTGCGAACAATAGTTGGAATCTGTCGTCAAAAAGACGCAAGAGCCCACGGCAAAAAGAAGGGGGGAGAGCCACAAGATAGGGCAATAAATAGCCACTAAAAGCCCCACCACGCTGACAATAGAGGCGGCAATGACAGCGCACTGTTTAGCCACCGTCTTCCAGCTCTCTCGCTTCGCCTCAGCGATCAAAGATTTAAAATTGTCTGTAGAGGAATCTTCTTTTATTAGATCTTTTAGCACCGTTAAGCAAACCTTTTCGCTGGAGCAAGCAGAAAATTCGTCCAATCGTTCAGCAATTTCTAGTGACGTTTTGCCGCCGAGCTTAGTTTTTAGCTGGTTTCCTAGATCATTCTGTTCCCTCAGCATCCCGTCGAGCTCTCGACTCAAAATCCAAGCTTTTAGCGCTCCATGCATAGCAACAGCAATGATAATCCCTGACACAATAAAACAGGCGATATTGATCACTAAGCCCGAAAAGAAAAGAACAGGGGCAGTGGAAGAGCTATCAAATACGAAGAGCGCCAATCCCATCACAATAAGAGCGATCCCCAAGACAAATTCCCCTACTTGCTGCAATAGAGTCATCCAGGTTATCCCACCACTACTTTCTTGCGTTTTAGAAAGAACCGAATAAAGAGTGTTAATCCCAGACAAAATTTTTAATACAGCTCCAGCAATGCCAAATCCAGTGACAATATTTCGACACACGCCAGCGCCTAGTCGTAAGGCCGAAATAGCTATCGCTGTCGTATTGCGACAAACCGAAAAACAATCGTTCACAATCGTCGTGTACTCCACAACTCTTTTGCGAGAAACAGATTTAGGACGATCCAGGATCCAGGACTGATATGATCCCACTAAAGAAACCTGAGTCTCCGTCCCTACCATGAAAAACCACCCTCTTACCCCATCTATTTTACTACAACAGATGAATTGATTCCTAACTTAATAAATTATATCAACGAAAAAATACTTGAATCATTTGAGAAATATCTTCATACAGAAGGGATATGAACTTGAGTTTCCTAAATTTTTGGCTTGACAGATCCGTTCTCGGGGAGACGGCTGCAAGGAGCCCCCAGGGAACCCGATGCAGCCAACTCTGAAACGGGTTGGCGAAGCAGGGCTACACCGCAGATGTCCGCCGAAATCGGGAAATGTCAAGTCAAAAATTTGGGAAACTCAAGGATGAATGTAAAAGAGCTAACACCTGAGGCCAGAGCGCCTTTTCGATCGATTCTTATTTTTGGCCCGCCAGGCTCTGGCAAGGGAACTTTAGGAAAATTTCTTAGTAGCGCAGGCAACCATTTTCATCTTTCTTCTGGGGATATTTTTCGGGGGCTTTCGCCCGAGTCTCCTGCGGGGAGGCTTTATCACAGTTATGCAACGAAGGGACATCTTCTGCCCGATGAAGCGACCCTCCAAATTTGGCACCATTATGTGGGAGGGCTGATTGCGACAAACCGCTACTTCCCCTCGCAACAGCTTTTGCTCCTCGACGGCATACCGAGAACCGTGCGTCAAGCAGAACTTTTGGAAAAACATATTCATATCGAAAAGGTGATCGTCTTAGACATCCTAGATACAGAGGCTCTCATCCAACGCATCCAAAGACGCGCTTTTTTAGAAAAAAGAGCCGATGACATGGACACAGAAATTCTCAAAACAAGACTCGAAGTGTATGAGCGCGAGACGCGACAACTCCTGCAACATTACCCTAAGAAGGTTATGGTTCATTTCAATGCCAGTCAAAAACCTCTCGAAGTATTGCGCGATGTTCTGGTCAGTCTCTCTCAGGTATTGACAAAAACTCCATAGAGAGAATAACTTACTGGAAAAAAGAGTGTGCCATGCTCATCCCAGATTACCACAAAACTGAAGAATTTCAGAACCGCAGTCGAAAACTTGCAGAAATTAGGCATTTAGGGGTAGAACCATATCCCCATCAATTTCCACCCACCCACAAGATCGATGCCATTGCAGCGGGCAAGGAGGAGAAGGAAATTGGGCATTACGACGATGCCGCTTCAGGAAGTACAAAGAGCGTTATCATTTCAGGGCGGCTCGTCTTGTTCCGTCCCATGGGAAAAAATATTTTTGCTCAAATTCAAGATGAGACAGGGCGCATTCAGGTGCTTTTTAATCGCGATCTATCAAAGATTTTTGGATTTTCCCCCACAGAAGAGCTATCTCACCTTAAATTCATCGAGAAAAAACTCGATCTCGGCGATATTTTAGGGATCGAAGGACATCTTTTCATAACACAAAAGGGGGAGCTCACTGTTTTTGCAAAAACAACGACGCTCTTAGCCAAATCTCTTCTCCCTCTTCCCGATAAGCATAGCGGTTTAACGGACAAAGGCACTTTGTATCGCAAGCGATGGCTCGATCTGATTATTCATCCCGACTCTTTAGCTAAATTTCGGCTGCGCTCTAAAATTCTTTTCGCCTTGCGCAAGTATTTTGGAGAGGCGGGCTTTGACGAAGTAGAAACGCCTGTCCTGCAAAATATTTATGGAGGCGCAAGCGCGCGTCCTTTTTCGACGCATCTTCACGCACTCCATCAAGACGTGTTTTTGCGGATTGCTTTAGAGATTTCTTTGAAAAAGCTGATTGTAGGCGGAATGCAAAAAATTTATGAAATCGGCAAAAATTTTCGCAATGAAGGGATTGATAAGACACATAATCCAGAGTTCACAATGTTGGAAGCTTATGCTGTCGGCTGGGATTATCGGGATATGATGGCGTTTACGGAAACTCTTTTTGAAACCCTTGCGCTGGAATTATTTGGCGATACAAAACTTCGTTTTACCCCTGCGGATGAGGCGACGGCCGTTGTGATCGATCTCAAGGCGCCGTGGAAGCGGGTCTCGATGAAAGAGGCCATTCGAATCTATGGCGGCATCGATGTCGATCCGATGAGCGATGAGGCGATGCGCGAGCGATTGCTGCAAGAGACGCATATTGATCCGAAGGGCGTAAAAGGGGCTCCGCGAGGCGCGCTCATCGCGATGCTTTTTGAAGAATTTGCTGAAAGGCATTTGATTGAGCCGCATCATATCATCGACCATCCGATCGAAACAACACCGCTTTGCAAATTGCATCGCGATCCACATTTACGCAAAGAAGGACTCGTTGAACGTTTTGAAAGCTTTATTTTGGGACGCGAGATGTGCAATTCCTATACAGAACTCAACGATCCGGAACTGCAAAGAAAACTCCTTTTAGAGCAAGCGGAGAAAAGGGAAAAAGGCGATGTAGAGGCAGCCCCCCTGGATGAGGAATTTATCGAAGCGATTTGTCAAGGAATGCCTCCTACAGGTGGCGTTGGGATCGGCATTGATCGACTTGTCATGCTGTTGACGGGTGCGGAATCGATTCGCGATGTCCTCTTTTTTCCCATCATGCGCCCTGAAGAACATGCTTGAAAACAGGAAATACGGACTTGAATTCATTAGCGATCGCGATATTTACGAACATGTTAAGCACACGGTTTTACAATATCGCTTTGAAATTGATCTTGATCGATTCACAGAAAATATCATTGATCCAATAAAATTGACTTTCGATTCCATTGTATATCAACGCTCTATTCGAGATGTTTTGGAAGGTGAAATTTCTAGACAGCTCGATAAGAGCAACACAAACCAGATAGGTTACTTTCATGAAAATATCTTTAAATACATCAATCCTGAATGGATCGTTCCTAAAAAAGGTTACGACATAATCAATGAGAAAGAATTTATCTATGTAGAAATAAAGAATAAATACAATACGATGAATTCTTCTTCAGCGCAAAAAATCTATATTTCAATGCAGAACACAATCCTCAAGAATCCAAAAGCAAAATGCCTTCTTGTAGAAGTTCTTGCTAAAAACAGTCAAGACGTACCGTGGGAACCATCTGTCGATGGAGTCTCCATGAGTGACAACAGAATTCGTCGAATGTCGATCGATAAATTCTACGAACTGGTGACAAAAGACCCTCTTGCTTTTAAAAATCTCTGCCTCGCTCTTCCTAAAATTATCGAAGATGTTGTACAAGAAACACAACCCTCAAAGAAAGCGAACACAGTGATTGATGATCTCCAGAAGCTTGGAAAAGACATGCTGAAAAGCATTTACTGGCTCTCATTTAAGAACTACGAGGGTTTTGATGATTTTCGCGCATGAAGTTCAGACCATTGATGCCGAGCTATTATCAGATATTGTTTCGATTTCAAAAACAACACTTCTCAATTGGGAAAAAACAGGAAAAGTTTTTCCTATTTTCGATGTCGACGGAAAAAAAAAATACAAAATATCGGATCTCACTGAATTTAAAGAGATTCAATATATGTTGGGGTCTCACTGGGAAGAAGAACAAAAGACACTGCCCCTAAGAACATTCACATCGATTGAACTGTTTGCTGGAGGCGGAGGGCTTGCTATTGGCCTGGAAAAAGCGGGATTTGAAACAATCGCTTTGAGTGAACTAGAAAAAGATGCCTGTGCGACGCTAAAGAAAAATAGACCTGATTGGAATGTTCTTGAAGGAGATATTCGAAAAATTGATTTCACGCCGTTTCGAGGAACAGATTTTGTTTCTGGCGGCTTTCCTTGTCAGGCGTTTTCCTACGCTGGCAACCAATTGGGATTTGAGGATACGCGAGGAACTTTATTTTTTGAATTTGCTAGAGCCATTCAAGAGATTCAACCGAAAGTTTTTTTAGCGGAAAATGTGCGCGGTCTGCTCGCGCATGATCAAGGCAAAACCATCGATGTGATGAAAAAAGTCATCGGAGATCTCGGCTACACGCTCATCGAACCTACGGTTTTGAAAGCGATTTTCTACAAAGTGCCTCAAAAAAGAGAAAGGCTCATGCTTGTAGGAATTCGCAATGATTTGCTCGCAAAGGCTCAATTCCAATGGCCCTCTCCCTATTCACGCATCATGGTTTTGAAAGATGCCCTCAAAGCAGGCGAGCTTTATCCAACGGATGTCTCCCCCTCCCCTGGACAACAATATCCGAAACGAAAGCAAGAAATTCTTTCCCTTGTGCCCCCTGGTGGCTACTGGCGCGATCTCCCCGATTCTTTACAAAGGGAATATATGCAAGGCAGCTACCATCTAGAAGGGGGAAAGACAGGCATGGCGCGCAGGCTTTCTTGGGATGCCCCTAGTTTAACGCTCACATGCGCCCCTGCGCAGAAACAAACAGAAAGATGTCATCCCGAAGAAACCCGTCCATTGACAGTGCGAGAATACGCCCGCATCCAAACCTTTTCAGACGATTGGGAATTTGTCGGATCGGTCGCCAGTCAATACAAGCAAATCGGCAACGCCGTTCCCGTCAATTTAGCGATGGCCGTCGGCAAAAGCCTCATCCGCCTTCTAAACAGCTTGGAATGAGATCGTGCAGCTTTTCGATAGGATACAAAGGACAGTTTAGGAGATCTCCATCTTTTCGCAGGTTCATAGGAGAGCTGCGCACAAGAATTTTCGAAGTTCACTTGAAAGCTTGCGACGCAAGTTTTTTCCGCACAAAAAAGAGAATGAAAATAGCGAGATTTTTATAGAGGAAGCCTGCAGTTAGAATCAACACCCTAGTTCTAGAGTATGTCGTAATTTGGAATAGCAGACAGAAAGGGACCTACCAGCGGTACTGGTTTGGTTCCTTTGTTATCAGTTTGGCTCATTTTTCTTTCGCAACCACTAAAACAGCCCCCAATCAATCCAGAAAAGTGTTATAATATTCGTAATCCATAGGGGTCTTCAACAAGTGCAGATCAAAAACTGCGGTTGTCGCACTTCGAAGTTGAAAAGACGTCTGTGGTTCACTGTCCCGACAGGTATGAATCTGGGTACTTTTTTATCGGAAGAATCATTTTTCTTCCGATTCCTTGAGAAGGATCTCAGTTTGACTCAGGTTTGTTGTTCACTATCTCTTGAAAAAATTCGATGTCTTTTCGCAAATTTATAACAGCATTCATC